>CADDYT010000053.1 GCA_902810755.1 Chloroflexota bacterium | reverse complement strand
TTGAAAGAAAGAAGGAGGGTAGCCATTTTTCCGCTAGCGGTGGCTGTGTTTCCTGCTGTTTTTGCATCTATATCCCCTTTCACCAGGAAAAAATAGTCAGTCAACTGCTGGATTACACGCAAAACAGGCAAAAAATCGTTCCAGGCATTCTCCAGCCAGTGTAGCAAAAGGGGGTGAAGGAATGGTTGAGATCGGGTAGCAATCGGGTAGACATTGCTCCCTTCGTGCTTATCCAGAAGCTTCTCTGCATCCGTCTCAATGCAGAGCCAGAAGCGGGTTTTCGGATAAGTGCTTAGCGGAAATCCGGGCGCCGGTTGTCGTTAATCGAAGCTGGCGCCATTGAGAGCGGCGTGGACATAATCAGCGACATAGTGACGCTCTTCGACGCCATCCAGGATCATGCATTCGGCAACCGAAACCATCTGCGGCAAGACCTCGTGCAGGACGCTGATAATGGCGCGCTCATTGCGATTATCTGCGTCCGGGTCGGTGATAAAGGCAAAGAGTTCATCCGTCAGTTTCTCTTCATCAGCAAGGAAGCGGAAAACGTTGGACATGAGATTTTCCTTTCATACGCGAGCAAGGGTTATTCGATACTGTTCTCGATCTACTACTGCCATACTATTACGATACCGTGCATCTCGTTTTCCTGTCAAGCAAGCGGGCATGAGCCAGAACACAGGACACGGGCCAGGGCGCAGACAGGCTGCGCCCTGGCCTGCATGCCCCATACAAACATGTTCCTCATAGCATGAAAAAAGTGGCCGGGCCATGTCATGCTTCGCGGTCGCGAAGCATGACATGGAGGGAAGGCGAATCATAGTGTGTTGTAGCGTGAGGTGTGGGTGGGTTGGGTGAAAACGACGCGGGGGCTGACCGCCGGGCTGGTGCCGCCGGTGATGGGCAGGCCAGATTGGACGGTGAAAAGGCTCTCGTTTAGCTGGCTGCCGGTGGGGGCGGAGGCGACGGCGAAGACGGGGAAGGCTTTGCCGCCGGAGAATGAGGTGGCGATGTAGTCGCCTACCATGTAGCCGTCGGTGGTGTTTGCCAGCCATGTTACATTCATGGGCGCAGTGGTGAGGGCAGTGGTCGCCGACCAGTCGGTGCCGCCGTCGAGGGATGAGGCGAAGCCGACCTCGAGCTGGCAGGTTGAGGCGGTGCAGTTCGCGTTCGGATAGTAGTAGTAGGTCAGCGCGAGGTGGGCGCTGCCGCCGGAAGTGGTCGGGTCAATGCCGAGGCCGGGGATGAAGTGGTCAACGCCACTGCCGACGGCATCCAGCGGGATACGCTGCACGGCTGACCACGCGCTGCCATCGGTCGAGGTACTCATCACCAGATCGTTGGCGCTGCAACCGCTCTCGAAACGGCAATCCTGCCAGATGACGTAGATGGTGCCGTTAGCGTCCATGGCCGCCGTTGGCAGCGGCTCGGTGCGCAGGCTGGCGACCTGGTGATCGCTTTCTGAAGAGATGGTCACGCTGCTATTCCAGCTCGCGCCGCCACTGGTGGAGGTGAAGGAGGCAAGAGATGATGAAAAGGTTGAACTGCTGAGGAAAGGAACAATCACGGTGCCGTTGGGCTGGACAAGCGGCTGCCCGCCGAGGCCGGTCGCGTTGTCGCCGCTGGCCTGCGCCGCGCTCCACGTCGCGCCGCCATCGCTCGACGTACTCATCTGCACAAGATCGCTACTGGAAGCGAGGTCCCATTCGAGGTAGCAGTGTCCATAGTAGGGGCTGGTGGCGGTGTTATCGCAGGCGATCCAGTCTTTGTCGAAGAAGCCGCCATTCGCGTTGGCGACGACCGGGGCGTTCCATGTCAGGCCATCGGCGGAAAGGCTAACCAGCAGCGCCGCTCCGACCGGTGTGCTGCCGGCGGCGGAGACGGCCAGGGATGCGATCATCCATTGTTTATGGGCCGCGTCATAGACGACAGTGGGGTCGCTCAGCCGGTCATAGTTGCCAGGCGGCGTCGAGTAGGGTGTAGTTGAGGGCAGGAAGCCGCTCTGCCAGGTAGCGCCGTTGTCGGTCGAGGTGGCCCAGCCGATATTGGAGGCGCCGCCATCGCTGAAACGACCTACCTGCGTCACGGCAACGATGGTTGAACCGGAAGCGTAGCTATCCGGCTCAACCTCTGTCTGGTGCTGGCTGGTCGCGTTCGTATACGGGTCGCTGCTGACCTGGAGCAGCGTGGCCGTCGGAGCGGCGGCGGAAACCACCGAGAAGAGTGTCAGACCGAGGAGGAACATGAACAAGAGAACGGAACTGATCCACCAGCGAGAGCGAGGGAGGATGAACATGCTTACAATCTCCTAACCACAAATATCGCGCAAGTGAGGCTCAGGCGATCAGACATGGATCTATACTGATGGCCGAGCGAGGCAGTATTCTGGCGCAAAGATTCTTAACTGTCCTCGTTGGAAAGAACGGCAATAACGGGGAGATTTGTCGCGCTCAGGCTGACGCGAGGTGGGTACCGGGGGCATCACCGATGAATTGCGCGAGCTGAGCGAATTGCGCGTAGGGGATACCGGCGGTGGTGGCACTCCACAGCTTCTGACCGAGCGTGGACATGGCGGGCTTGACGCGGTTATAGACATCGGCATTGCTGATGACGCTGCCAGCATCATTCCATTCGGAGAACATGCCGCCGAGCAGGCGCGGGTTATTGGGCGCGAGGTCAAGGGATGGGTTACTCAGACTGAAGATGTTTGGCTCCCAGGCATTGTAAAGCGTCTGCGTATCCAGATAGTCATGGTAGTAGCCAGCTTTGGGAACGATATAGAGCAGGCTGTCGTTGGCGTTGATAATCGTGTAGCCCTGCTGCACCATAGCGACCGGGTTGGCCCAGCCATTATTCCAGTCATCGATGACAATATCGGTGTTGACTTTCATACTGCCCGGCATGCCGCTGAGCGACCCCCACATTCTGACCGTTTTCCCCTTGCTCCTCAGATAGTCGTCATAGATATTAATAAATTGCCTGTATTGCTCGCCATCAGATTGCATATATTCGTCCGCGCCGATATCGACCTGTTTCGCAGTGAACCAGGGCAGAAAGGTATTCCAGAGAGAATTGAGAAAGGTGTAGGTGGCGGGGTTGCTCAGATTGAGAAACTCCTTTGAGCCGACAGGGCTGGCGAGGTCAGGGCGATACTGGGTGAGGGCGAGATCATGGGCAGGCATATCGATCTCCGGCGTGATGGTGACGCCGTATTCCGCCGCGACGGTTTCCAGTTGAAGAATATTCTGCTGCGTGTAGGAGCCATCCTTCGCAGCGAGGCCGGGAAAGACGGGGCTGTTGAGGCGAAAGGCGGCGAATTGATGCTGCCAGTCGGGGTTCGTTCCGCCGTTGGGCGCGTTGTCGTTGAAGTGCAGGTGAAAATCGTTCATTTTGAACCACGCCATGAATTTAACGTAGTCTTCCAGCACGCTGACGGGGAAAAACTTGCGTCCAACATCAAGCATGAAGCCGCGTTCTGCGTACTGCGGGTAGTCTCTGGCGCTGCCTCTGGGAATATGCGCTTTCGCGGGGTCTTGCAACAGAATTTGCAGAGCCGTGCGCGTGCCATAGAAGACGCCGGTGGCGGTGTGCGCGCTGATGACGACGGCATTGCCCACCTGAAAGAGATAGCCTTCGTTGCCAATGACGCTATCGGAAGTATGCAGGGTGAGAAAGAAATCGCCGCTCTGCGGAGAATCCATCACGGTGACAGGAAAGACATGCCCCGTTTCGGCGAAGAGGTCGTTGCGGAAGACCTGGGCCGTTGTCCGCAACCGTGAAGCGTAGGCGGAATCGACGGCGATGCGTGTATGGGTATCCAGCGTGAAGGAGCCGTAGCCGCCCTGCCACTCGCGCAGGCTGGGAATGACCTGCGGCGCGGGATTGGCCACTTCCTGCGGGGCCAGCACCAGCAGCCCGATAAGCGAGGAGTCCAGTACGCGCAGGGGCGAGAAAACAAAGCAAATGAGTACCAGCCCGAGCAGCATACCCAGACAAAATGCCCCCGTCTTCTTACTCAAGGGTATCCTCCATCAGAAAGCTACTGGATAATTCATACCACTTCGTCTCCTGAACGGCCCATCAGGAAGCCATCTTGCGCCGTTTCCAATGTATCAAACGGTGCCAGATGGGTTTATTGTATGTCCTGGAAGGGAAAAAGCGCAAGGGTAGCGCGAGAGGGTATGACCAAATGGCTATGAGCCATTGAAAACAGCCAGGAATATGTGATGCTTCGCGGTCGCGAAGCATCAGCACGCGACAATCAGCTAGCGAGCGGTGCGACGACCGTAGGCCAGCACGGCCAGGGGGATGAAGACGGCGAGGATGCCCAGGCACCAGGCGATGGCCTGCCAGATGGTCGAAGCGTCCGGCTGGTTGAGCAAGAGGCCGCGCACGGCGTTAACGATCAGCGAAACGGGCTGGTGGTCGGCGAAGGCGCGCAGCCAGGCGGGCATGTTCTGCGTCGGCACGAAGGCGCTGCTGGCAAACGTCAGCGGGAAGAGCCAGATGAAGCCGGCCGATTGCGCCGCCTCCACACTGCGCGCCACCAGACCAATGGTTGCGGAAATCCAGGAGAAGGCAAAGCTGGTCAGCAAGAGCAGCGCGGTGGCGGCGATCCATGCCCAGAGACTGCCCTGGGGACGGAAGCCAACGAGCAGGCCAACCGTCCACATGACGGCCACGACAAACAGGTTGCGCACGAGATCGGAGATGGTACGGCCCGTGAGGACGGCAGATTTGGCCATCGGCAGTGAGCGGAAGCGGTCAACCAGGCCGCGCTGCAGATCATTGGCAAGGCCGATGCCGGTTGAGGTCGCGCCGAAGATGACGGTCTGCGTGAAGATGCCCGCCATCAGGTAATTGACGTAGCTGATGCCATGGACCTGAATCGCTCCGCCAAACACGTAGCTGAAGAGCAGGACAAACATGATGGGCTGGATGGTGGCGAAGATCAACTCTTCGGGAATGCGCGGAATCTGTTTCAGATTGCGCTTCGCCATGACCAGCGCATCGGCCAGAGTCCAGTAGAATGTCGGGCGGCTCACCGGCTTTAACGAGGTACTCGTGCGTGTCATGGTGCTATTCATCGCGCGCTCCTTATCATCTGCTTATCGCTGGCTATCTCTTCCGGCGTCTCCTCTGTGGCGGCGTGTCCGGTGAGGGTGAGGAAGACATCATCGAGGGTGGGACGGCGCAGGGCCAGGTCTTCCAGGCGAACCTGCGCGGCGTCGAGGTCGCGCACGACGGCGGTGAGCAGTTGCGCGCCGTGTGTGACCGGCACGACGAGGTGGCGGCGCTCAGTAGTGATCTGCGGTTCGCCCGAACTGTAGGGAAGGACGGCCTGCAAAGCTGCTTCCAGATCGCTTCTGTGCGCGACGGTCAGTTCGAGCCGCTCGCCGCCGATACGGGCCTTCAGGTCGTCGGCGGTTCCGTTGGCGATGACGCGCCCCTGATCGACGACGGCGATGCGGTGGGCGAGTTGATCGGCCTCCTCCAGGTACTGCGTGGTCAGCAAGACGGTGGTGCCATCGGTAGCAAGGTTGCTGATAATCTCCCACATAGCGATGCGCCCACGTGGGTCGAGGCCGGTGGTTGGCTCGTCCAGGAAGAGAACGGGTGGGAGCATAATCAGGCTCGCGGCCAGATCGAGGCGGCGACGCATGCCGCCGGAATAGGTCTTGACGACGCGCCCGGCAGCCTCGACGAGATCGAAGCGTTCAATGAGTTCTTCGGCCCGCCGCCGCGCCACAGAGCCGGGCAGGTGATAGAGCTGCCCGAACATTTTCAGATTTTCATAGCCGGTCAGGTATTCATCAACGGCGGCGTATTGCCCCGTCAGCCCGATACGGGCGCGTAAGAGACCGGCATCTTTGACGACATCGAGTCCGGCCACCTCTGCACGCCCGCCATCAGGCTGCAAGAGGGTGGTAAGGATGCGCACTGCCGTCGTTTTTCCGGCCCCATTCGGCCCCAGCACGCCGAGGACGGTTCCTTCTTCCGCTACCAGATCAAGTCCGCGCAGCGCGTGCGTTTTGCCATACCACTTTTCCAGTCCTTCAGCCAGAATAGCATTCTGTGCCATAAGATTATACTAACCTTTCGTAAGTGAGTTTCTCTTTTCGTACATACCTATACGCAATCACACAGGCGCGAGTTGTGTCAAAAGCGAAAGTGACGTAATTATCTGTTCTCACTGAGTATGACGAAAGCGGAAGGAATGGTCGGGTAGAATATTTCTCTTGAAAGCAGTTTGAGAAGAGAAGAGGACCCTTCGTTTGAGTCCTCTTCTCAAACGATCACGCTTTTGCTGCGGGCCAGGGGAAGAAGGGATTTTTCACGCTGGCGAGCATAGGAGCGAGGGCGGGGAAGTGGCGCACCAGAACAGTCGTCATATCGTTGTTGGTCACCCAGTCGAAACCGGCCTGCGAGTAGACCTGCGGGGTGTAGGAGTCGGTGAAAAAACGGTCGCTGTTCAGGCGGCGGGAGGCCATGAGGATGAAGATGCGGAAGGCGGTGTCGCTGAAGCCGAAGCCCTGCGGCGTCTGCGGGCTGGCCCATTCCGCGTAGAGGCCAATCATCAAGTCGACCATGTTGATATCGTTGTTGTAGATGCGGCGCAATTCCTTGACCCATGCTGGATTGGAGGTCAGCTCCTCGAAGCTGGTGACAGGTGGGCGGTGGACGAACTGGCGGAACTGGTTGTAGCGGGGAACGCCGCGCTCGCGGTCGCGCAGGATTTCGGTGGTCGCCAGATCGAAGGTGATGCCGTCCTGCTCGGTGCGGTGTTGCAGGGCGCGCGGGTAGTTATGCAGGGTGAGCGCGCCGGGGTGAGAGGTACCGAAGGAATAGAACAGGTTGGTCATGGAAATCTGGTCGGCAATCTCGCGAGCGTACTGGTCGACGACATGGGACAGCTCGCGCTCCATCAGGACGCGGTTGTCCTGCACGGAACGGAAGGAGAACGTATCGGGCAGCAGGGGATGCATGCGGTAGACAGAGACAAATTCTTCGGTGATGGCATAGGGAATGCCGAAATGATCGGTCTCGGAGCCAGGAATGCCGCTGATGACCTCGCTCGAACTGATGCGTCCGAAGCGTTTATGAATCCACTCGCCCGCCAGCCCCCACCAGTTGCCGTTCATGCCCACTGCCAGTGTGGGGTTGTTAAGAATGGCGGGCGTCCAGTTGATGGTGTGAATCTTGGCCATCAGGGCGGAATTGACGAGGCGGGCGCGCTCAAACAGTTCGTCGTCGTTCCAGTAGGGATAGGCGGCGTGCAGGCGGTCGCAGATGGCGTTGTGTTCGAGCGTGAACAGGGTGTGCAACATGCTCAGCCCGATCCACCAGTTGCCGTTGACGCCGGTAATATCGATGCCGTTCGCGTCGGTGGGCAGCAGGCCATCGGGGCCGATGATGAGCTTGCCCAGTTCGCCGGAGCGCAGTTTCGCCTGCGTGGCCTCGTCGCTGCCATAGAGCTGCGAGCCATCCCACCAGTGCGTGGCGGCGTTGATGTAGGTGGGCGGAAGGGGATTATCGGCAGGTGTGCGCGTCGGGTCATAGTGCGTGCGCAGAATGCGCATAGGGTGTTCAGGCCAGGGATCATCGTCGCTGAGCGGAATCAACCAGGGATTTTCTTTCTGATTCGGGCCGTGACTGAACCAGTCATGAATCATAAATTGCACCCAGGCGGCCACCAGCAAGTTGAGGAATCCGACGGGCTGGAAGGTCTCGCGGGCCAGCAGTTCGAGACTGACGGTGCGGGGATTGGGAGTGAGGATGCTGGCCTCATCAGGGTAGACAGCCTGCAGCGGGACGTTGCGCCCGAAGCGCGTGCCGACGCTGCCCATTGTAGGATGTTTGAGATCGTTATACGTACCATCTGCCGTGCGCGCGGTGAGATAAGGGGCATCTTTTTCGCCGACAACGGGCTTATCCGAGGGACTCAATGTCACGCCCGTCGTGTCATACAGGTTTTTGTCCCGCAGGACGGTACGCAAACCAATGAGAATTACCAGCGCGATGAGTAATGGTAGCCTGTGCCAGCCAACTTTCTGGTCAATCGATTGCGTCACTTCCGTAAATTTGCGCGTGAGCCAGGATTCGGATTGTGCCATGAGCCACCGCCTTTCAACATGAGAAGTGTCTTTTTTGTCGAGGATGCGCCGTGTCAAGAATACCTGAGTTTGTGAGAGAAATCAAGGGAGCAATGTGGGAATATTCAGAAGCTGAAAACGCGGGCAATGGAAAATCCCGGCAATTTTCCTGATGAGCAAGCCATTCAAGCAAGATAGTTTGTCATCAGGAGCGTTGCCGGGAAAGGGCAGTTCAGGACGAATAGGGAACGCTGATAAAGATGGTGAGGGTCACATCTGGATACCCCTGGAGATGAGACCTGAAGCTTCCTGCGCGCGTGAAAACCGGTGTCGTGGAGGTGAACGGCGCAAACCCGTCGGGGGTATCGCTGACGAGCGTCTGGGGATTGGCCGAATCATTCTGAATAAGCACCTCTCCTCTTGTCCGGGGAGGGACAGAGAGGTATGGCCCGGTAATGGAGGCAAGCGGGAGATCGACGGCAGAGTGAATGGTGGTGCTAGAAGCGCAGGGAGAAGATGAGCGAAGAAAAGCAAACAGGCGCCATCAAATCCGCCCTATGCCCGGTTTTGGCAGCAATTTTGATAGCAAAGGCCACGATTTTCGGCGATTTTGAGCGGATAAGTACGCAGACCCTCACATGAGGAACCTGCTGCTCATGCGATTTCACCATTTATGAGCTGGCGAGTGGTGTAAGCTCAGCATTTGCTTAGAAAATGCTGAGCCTACCTTAGAGAACGCTGAAAGTTTTTATTGTTGACTTGTAAGGCCGTAACTCCCCTGTTATGCTTTAGATGTAAGCATGAGCCACTCCTCAGAAAGAGGGTGGACAGGTTAAACGATATGAAGTTTTCTTCTGAGTTGAACAGGGTATTTGCTCAGGGGAGCCTGTAAAAATTCACAGAAGGAGAACAACAATGCAGGTACAAAAGGGACGCGGCCGCGGTTTTGCTTCGATGAGTCCTGAGAAGAAGCGCGAGATTGCCAGCAAAGGTGGGAAGGCAGCCCATGCTCTGGGAACTGCCCACAAGTGGACAAGCGAAGAGGCTCAGGCAGCCGGACGCAAAGGCGGATCAATCAGCCGCCGCCGCCCGAAGAACGCGAACAACACTGCTCAGGCGTAACGCCATGTGTACTCAATGAGAAGGCTGGCTTGTGAGAAGCCAGCCTTTTCGTTTTGCTCCTGTAGCAGTTTTCCCATGTCATGTCAGGGAAGCTGGACGTAAAGAATCGGGTTGACCCAGATGTTGTTGACCATGACCATGAAGTGCAGGTGCGGCCCCGTTGATGCGCCCGTACTACCCTCGTAGCCAATGACCTGACCTTTTGTCACGTTCTGCCCGACACTGACAATGAAGCGGGACATGTGACCGTAAATCGTGGCGATATAGTGGCCGTGATTGATCTTCACCGCCCAGCCGAGACCGGACCAGTCCCAGCCTGTCCAGATCACCTGCCCACTATCGGCAGCCATGATGGGGGTGCCATAGGGTGCCGCGAGATCGATGCCGGTGTGGGGCCGCCAGCAGCCGCACCAGGACTGATATTCGGGGTGGGCAAAAGGCTGCGTAATCACCGCGCCCACGATGGGCCGCTGCATCTGTCCCGTTCCCATCACGCCGCTGGCCGTGACCGCCGTCGCGCATGTCCCCCAGATATCTGTGCCGCCGCAATAGCCCTCGCCCGTCAGCAGGGCGGGTGTGGCCGTTGGCGGGTCAATCTGCTGAGAAGTGGTCAAATAATGAGTGGTCTGCCCGTCCGTAATCCAGTTGATGACCGACTGACCCAGGCTCTGCGCCTGCTGCCCGTCCTGCCCACTATTGAGCGGAACGGTCAGCAGGGTAGCAAGGATAATGACAAACACGATGCTCAGCAAGACAGCGGGGAAAATAATTTTTCTGCGCCACCTGGGCGCCGAATGTTCTGCGCCTGGCCCCTGGCGCGCCCTCTTTGTCTCCGCCGGAATCACGGTAGGCAAATTGACGGTCGTCAAGGGCGAAGGCGCGCGCAGGGTAGCCGTGATCGGGGGGGTGACAGGGGCAGGCAGGCCGCCCGTCACAGGACTGGCAGGTAATGGGGGTACACTATCTCGCTCTGATTCACGAAACATACACATCCTCATCTTACGGTAACAATGTACATAGCTGAGTTCCTGAAAAACACTCTACCCGAAAATATCGCCGCTGGCTAGCCATGCAAGCTTACGAATAGCGCAAATAGGCTATAGCCCATCCTGCATCTTCACCAGTCTTAACCATCCATCAGAGTGCTTTCTCAGGAATAAACTCTTCTCAGTACAGATTTGGCCGTAAGATGAGAAAGATGGATTAACGGCGGAGAATGGCGCGCAGCCGGTCGTGCGGAATAGCTTCCAACACGTGGCCGTTGACGCCGGTGGTCGTTTCCGCCGCCACCAGCGCGTTATAGACCGCTTCCTCGGTGGCCTCAATAGAGCCGGTGAAGAGGCCGTTGAGCGGAGATGTTCCCGCGTTGGTTGGGCCTTCGACCAGGACGCGCACGCTGATCTCCGGTTCGGCGCTGGCCGGAATGAGGTTGCCGGTGGCGAAGGAAACGATGATTTCGCCACTCATATCTCTAGCGGTCGAGCCGGTGCGCGCCAGACCGAGCGCGGCCCGCTTCGCCATGCGCCCGCACTGTCCAGGGTTGAGCGGCGCGTCTGTAGCAAGTACGACAATGCAGCTACCCTCGTTTCCGCGCATGTTCTCATCCCTTTTTCCGTTTTCCTCGCTTTGCATGTCCTCCACTTCGCCGCTCAATATTCTGCCAGCAGGGATGCCATCGATACGCAGTTCGTGGCGCGCGCCGAAATTGGTCATGACCAGCGCGCCGACGGTATAGATATTCTCGCCAACCGGCACCAGGCGCGAGGAAGTGCCGATGCCGCCTTTGAAATCAAAAAGTTGCATACCGGTGCCGCCACCCACGCAGCCTTCAGCAACCGGGCCACCCGTCGCGCCTGAGAGGGCCTCGTAAACCTCTTCTCGCCCGATCGCCAGTCCCTGCGAGCCGTCGAGGTAACTATCATCGCATTCCGCCACCATCGTAATGAGTGAGGTCATGCCGGCTTCCTGCGCGCCATGCTCAAAGAGGTATTGCAGCGCATGGTGATAGACAATGCCGACTGAGTTGGTGCCGGTGAGCAGGATGGGGAAGCCGAGCAGGCCCCATTCGTCGATCAGCGTGCGCCCCGTCATCTCACCCAGCCCGTTCAGGGCGAAGACGGCGGCGTAGACATATTCCAGCAGAGGGTTGCCCCGGTGCGGCCAGATGGCGGTCACGCCCGTGCGCCACGCCACACCGTTCACTTCGCGCTTCACCGTCACCTGGCCCACGCGCACGCCCGCCACATCCGTAATCGCATTGAGCGGCCCCGGCTGTAAATAGCCAGGCGTCACTCCGAAATCCCGTATCCGTGCCATAGTTTACCCTTTATTCAGAAATGCGCCCCCTGTCATGCTTCGCTCTCGCGAAGCATGACAGGAGGCAAGAGAGTTTTGTGACCTTATTGTCTCTGTCCGCAGAGAGTGTTGTCAAGGTAAAACGAGTTGCGCGATTGAATCGTGTTGAGATTGTGCATGGAGTACCGCCTCCATGCTGTAATGATCGGAGAGACAGCGCAAACTGTTTGTTGTATTGATGAAAGGAAAGGATGGTTTTGTATGTTAGCTGGTATTCTCTGGACGGTTGTAGTGATTCTCGTGGTGCTGTGGCTGCTGGGTCTGCTTTTCCATGTGGCTGGCGCGCTGGTCTGGTGGCTGCTCGTCATTGCCGCCATCGTTGTCTTGATCAACCTCTTTACCGGTCGTCGTACCGTTGTGTAAACAGAGTTGAGGGAGAAAAACATGGCACCGGATTTGAAAGCCGGTGCCATGTTTTTTTATCTCTGGCTCGTTTGTATAACAGTCGGTACTTTCAGTCTTCCTGCTCACCTTTTCCGCTTTTCTTTGCTATAATGTTCTCATACGTAACAGAGCAATATACTGCGATGTGTGTTGATGTAAGGGAATAAGCATATTTTTAAGATATTTCGGCCAGGTACTGGACAGGGCGAAGGGTTGGAAATAGTGGAGGCCGAGCCAGAAGATTCACGGGCAGAGATGAGGTTACTGGAGACGCCTCTACCGGTGGAAGACGAGGACGTTGAGGAAAAAGGTTTCCGGGGCATTGGCCCGTTTCGTTTCGCGTTCAACCTGAAGAATTTTCTGCCCGGCGCCGATTCCTCGTTACGCCGCTTCAGCGTGGTCGAGGCGGCGCTGCTTTTGATGACGGCCTATATTGCCTCACGCGGGCTAGGGGTGGTGCGCCAGAGCATCTTTAATGCCCTGTTTGGCACCGGCCCGGAAGCCAACGCTTTCTATGCTGCCGTGCGCCTGCCCGACACGCTGTTCAACCTGATCGCGGGCGGCGCGCTGTCGCAGGCATTCATCCCCGTCTTTGTGCTGTACAGCCAGCAGCGCATGCAGCCCGGCCAGCGCGAAGCGTGGCGTCTCACCAGCCTGATTTTCAACGTCATGCTGGTCACGCTGACCATAGCGACACTGATTGCTGAATTTCTTACTCCGGCCTTCGTTAATTCCCTGCTGGTCCCTGGCTATCCGCCTGCTGAACAGGCGCTGACGACCACGCTAACTCGCATTATGCTCATCCAGCCATTGCTGCTCGGCCTGAGCAGCATCGCGACCTCGGTACTCAGCAGCAAGCGCCAGTTTCTGCTGCCTGCCCTTTCGATAGCCACTTACAATTTCGGGCTGATCGGCGGTCTCTGCTTTTCCCTGGTCTTTGCGGGCGTCGGCATCTACGGCCCGACCTATGGCACGATTGTCGCGGCCCTCTTGCAGTTTCTCATACAACTGCCTGCTCTGCTCAAGCAGGGCTTTCGCTATAGCTGGTTCTGGGATCTCAGGTATCCCGGCCTGCATCAAGTGTTGCGCCTGCTCGTTCCCGGCGCGCTGATAGTCGTCATCAGTTCGATTGCCCTGACGCTCGATACTGCCTTCATCTCCTATTTCCCTGATTCCGCCAGTCTCTCAGCAGTTCACAATGCTGACCTGCTCTTTTCTCTGCCGGTTGCCCTCTTTGCTCAGGCCATCGGGCAGGCTGCGCTGCCAGAACTTTCCCTGTATGCGGCAAGCCGACGCTACACGCTCCTTCGGCAGATGGCGCTGAAGGTGACCGGCGCCGGGTTGCTGCTCAGCGTTCTCGCCGTTGCGCTGCTCTGCCTGCTCGGCGGGCCAACCATTCGCATCATCTTCCAGCACGGCGCCTTTGACGAGCATTCTTCCGCGCTCACCTTCCTGGCGCTGGTCGGCTATGCCGTCGGCATGCCGGGTACAACAATGAACGCTCTGCTGGCAAACACCTTTTACGCCCTGAAGGATGCCTACACTCCCCTCTTCGTCAGCGCCCTGTTGCTGGCGGTGCGGGTCGGCATTATCCTGCTGCTGCTTCACCTGCTCGCGGGCGACGCGCTGGCGCTGGTCATTCCGCTCACAGCCTCAATCGTGGCTACCATGAGCGCCTCGCTGCTCGCGCTGATCCTCTTCCCACGCTTGCATAAACGCATCGGGAGTGGTACAAAAGAGCAGGCAGTTGTAGCTATGGAGAAACCAGAAGAGCCAGAGAGGAAGGTCACGGGATGAAATTAGCGATCAATGGGACAGAACTGTATTTTGATGTTGTGGGGAGCGGGCTGGATGCATCGGCCCATTTTCAGCAGAAGCCAACGATGATTATTTTGCATGGCGGCCCCGGCTTCGACCACACCTATCTGCGTCCCTGGCTTGATCCGGTGGGCGAGGCGGCGCAGTTGCTCTATGTCGATCAGCGCGGCTGCGGGCGTTCGCGGCGCCACAGCCACGAATACTACCAGCTTGGCATTATGGCCGACGATATTGTGCAGCTATGCCAGGCGCTCGGCATCGAGCGGCCCATCGTCCTCGGCCAATCCTTCGGCGGCTTCGTGGCCCTCAGTATCGCCCACCGCCATCCCGCGTTCCTGGCAGGCATGATTCTCTTTGATACGTCACCATCATGGACGGGCGGCTATGATCTCGATGCGCTGGAACGCATCGTCGGCGGGGAGCGCGGCAAGGAACTGCGCGAGATCGCCTATCGGGAATCGAGCGGGCAGGCGACCGAGGCCGAGATCAAACGCTTCGAGCAGGAGATCATGCCGCTCTACTGGCACCAGGGCTTCAAACAAGAATACATCGACGAGCTATATGGCAACCCGCTGGTCAACATGGATATCGCGATGTATATGATGGGAACGTTGAGCAAGGAATATGATCTGCGCCCGCAGTTGCCGGAGATTACGGTTCCCGCGCTCGTCCTGCAGGGCCGCTATGACTGGGTCACGCCCATGTCTGGCGCGCAGGCTATGGCCTATGGCCTGCCCAACGCCAGACTGCACATTCTCGAAGACTCCGGCCATATGGGCTTTATAGAGCAGCCAGAAGAGGTCATCTCAACCATCAAAGACTGGATCGGGTCGCTCTCAGTAGCTCCAGTTCAGCCCACATTGTGAGCAGTGGCGGGCGGGATGCTCGCTTTCAAAGGCGCGGCGGAACGCCTCGTAGCGCGGGCCGTGCCAGATGGCTTCGATCGGCTCCTGAAAGATATTGCCCAGGACGCGCTCCTCGTAATATTCTTTCGCGCTGCGATGGCCGAACGGGGCGAAGCAGCAGGAAAGCACATTGCCGCTTGAGGTGATGTAGGTCAGCGTGTACGGGCGGCGGCAGCCCGACCAGGGACGCTCGCCGAAGTCGCGCATCAGGCTCTCTACCGGCGTCGCGGACCCGGCGGCATTGAAGCGGATGCCGCGCTCTTTGCACATCTGTTCCGCGCGCCGCACAATGTCCAGTTCTTCCGGCGTCGAGCGGCGGAAGAGCGCCTGCCTGGAGTGGGCCAGCCCCTGCTCAAAGTAGACGAGCCGTTGCAGATAGACTTCGGGAACGCCGTTTTCCGCCGCCAGTTCGATCAACTCCGGCAGTTCGTGCAGGTTCTCGCGCATGGCCGTGAACCAGAGGGAGACGGCGGGCTTGCCGGCGTTCTGTTCCTTCTGCATGGCAATGAAGGCGCGCACGTTGCGCCAGATTTTCTCGAAGGCATCGACGCCGCGCACGCGGGCATACGTCTGGCGGCTCGCGCCATCCATCGACAGGCGGTATTCGTCGAGACCGGAGTCGATCAGCGCCTGCCCCTTTTTTGGCGTCAGGACAATGCCGTTGGAGTTGAACAGGACATAGGTGCCGCGTTCCTTCAGGTAGCGCACCATCTGCGGCAGCTCTTTGTTCAGCAGCGGCTCGCCCAGGCCGTGCAGCACCACGCGCTCCAGTACGGGAAACTGGTCGACGATGTAGCGAAATTTCTCAAACGTCAGGTCGCGGTCGTCCTCGCGCGAGAGCAGGGTGCGCGGGCATTGCTGGCAAAACTCGTTGCAGCGGCTCGTCGGCTCGATATAGATTGAGCGGGGCAGCTTATCGACGGCTATAGCGGTCATACAGGCTCCTTCTCGTAGCAAGATATGCGGCAGTCACGGGCGCCAGCGCGGCGTTTTCTTCAAGCGCCCGCGCTAAACGTTGTAAATCGGGCAATTCATCGACATCGAAAAGCGGCTCCAGCAGACGCACCGAGAGGCCCTGATGCTGTGCCAGTTCAATCGTCATCTGCAATACCACCCCTGTACTCATCGGGATGCCGCTAAAAACATCGTGCGGCTCGCGCATGGCGATCAGGTAATAGCCGCCATCCTCGGCAGGCCCCAGCACAACATCGGCCTGCTCCAGCGCCGCCCGCGCCTCTGCCACCACTTCGCGGCGAATCTGCGGCGAATCCGAGCCGATGAGAACGGTATATTTGTAGTCACGCTCAGCAGTCCACCGGAAGACATGGTGTAGCCGCGCGCCAAAATCGTCTCCTTGCTGCGGGAAACAGGTCATATAGCATGCCTGCGACGGCGCGAGCGCGGAGGCAAAGCTCTGATAGTCGATTTCGGGCGGCGTAAAGGCCCAGTGCAGGTCAAAGGGCGTTCCGGCAAAGCGGCGGGCAAGGTCGGTAAGGAAGGCGCGGTAGAGTTCCACAGCCTCTTCATTGCCAATAGCTCGCGCCAGCCGCGTTTTGGTTTTGCCGGCCGCTGGATAGCGAGCCATGATCGCCAGGGCGGTATCAGACATGCATCCCCCTTGTATAGCGCAGCGTTGTGCGCAACATATAATATGCAGCCTTGACGCTGCCGACAATCGTTCCGGCCACCTTCGAGCGGCCCGCGCTGCGACGCCGGTAATGAATCGGCAATTCCACGATGCGATACTTTGCCCGCGCCGCCTTGACAATCATTTCAACCGGCCAACCGAACGTCATTTCATGCATTTCCAGCTGCTCTAAGGCGGAACAGCGCAGCACGCGAAATGAGCCGATATCATGGAGACGCGCGCCATAGAGGATTCGGATCATATTACTGACCAGCCAGTTGCCAAGACGCGCCTGCAGGGGAATGGCTCCCCGTTCTGCGCGCGCGCTCACCCGCGAGCCGATCACCATATCCGCCCGGCCTTCCTGCACCGGGGCCAGCATCAGCGGCAGGTCGGCGGGGTCATCACTGCCATCGCCATCCATGAAAATAACCGTCTCCGCGCCCAGCTCGCAGGCCGTCTGAAAGCCCTTCAGGCAGGCACGTCCATAGCCCGGCACCGGCTCGCTGGCAACCACTGCCCCACCCGCGCGCGCCACCTGCACCGTCTGATCGCTACTGCCGTTATCGACCACAATAATCCACTCTGCGATATCCCCTGGGATTTCTGCCAGCAGCGAGCGCAGCGCGTCCTCTTCATTGCGCGCCGGTATCACAATCGCAACCTTCCCGGTTGTCATAAGCAATACCACTCCTTGCTACAGGTGACATTAAAACACAGAACACCCTGTAGCACGTATGGCGGGGAAATTTTTTACAGGAGGAGCTATTATAAAGGGAGGTAGCATAGTGCTACTCGCAGGGAGGTGGCATGTGAAAAAACCATGTTTGTATATTCTGTGCGGGTTGCCCTTTGCCGGGAAGACAACCTTAGCGAAAATATTAGAGAAGTCAGGCATCGCCGGTAGAAGATTGGATTAGCCTGACGTTTCCCGATATTTAACTCGCGAAGAACCGCAAGACCGCCTCTGTATACTCTTGCTGGCAGCGCAGATGGGCGGCATGCCCGGCATCGAAGAGCAGGAGCTGCGAGCCGGGGATGTGGGAGTGGATGGAACGGGCGTAGTCTGCCGGGACGACGCGGTCGCGCGCGCCGTGCATGATGAGCGTGGGGCAGCGAATCGCGGCCAGTTCCTCGTCGGTAATCAGCACGCCGCCGGCCTCAACCAGCGCCACCTGGGCCTCGACGTACATGCGGGGCAGCGTGCGCCAGTATGGTTCGCCATGCAGCCGCGCCAGTTCTTCCTGCCATTCCTCAGAAAGCGGGCGTTCCAGCAGCCAGTGGCGGATGGCGGCCACGTTTTCCTCGTTAATCGAGTTCTGCGCGCCCATCGCTGCCAGCTTTCCCACGCGCTGCGGGTGCAGCGCGGCCAGCAACAGGCCGGAAATGGCCCCGTCGCTGAAGGCCAGCACCAGCACTCGCTGAATATTGAGCGCATCCAGCAGCGTAATCACATCAACCACGTCATCGCGATAATACGAAACGGGATAGCTGCTGCGCTGCGATGATCTGCCATAGCCGTGCAGATGCGGCGCGACTACGCGGTAACGCTGGCGCAATAACGGCAACTGCCCGGCGAAATCGCTCTCCGGCGTTCCCCCGAAGCCGTGCAGCAACAAGACTGTCTCCACCTGACCGGCCCCGGCGCCTTCAGCATCCGGCTCAAAAACATCATAGTAGAGCGTACAATTTGGCGTTGTGAGAAATGGCATGGCTCACCTGCTCTAGATTGCTGATAAAATACGTTATGGTTGAGGACAGTATAGCATATGCCAGCCTGGGCTTGCCTTTCATCAAATCGTCAGGTATACTCTCTACAGGAGAACATTTCCAGAGCGTTCTGGAAAAAGCACAGAAATCTGGTGTCCTATGAAGACAACTGAATTACCGCACCGAAAACATGGAGGATATATCCCCAGATACTGCGTATTCTGCGGCTTCCATCTGTCCACCTGCTATCCCTGATTCCCCCTTTTCCTCGCGTTCCTGTGCCTGGATGTGATGTTCTTCCATCGCTCCAGCTCAACAACCTGCTTTTTTTGCGCGCATACCCGTTTGCAGGCGTTGTGTAATCTGTAGCAAGCTTTCAGCGATTTGCACGGTTATCCCTGCAGGCAGGCGTGTGAGCAACCGTTCCCACATAGATGACATTGGACAAACAGGATCAGTAATAGATGTATCATGTCGGGTAAAGCGATGTATCTCACGCTGGATACATCGACACACTACGGCAGATGCTTCACTCAGCATGACACAGGGCCATTACCGATTTTGATTGGAGAGCCGGTAGGCGGGCCGGTCGTGGGATGCGTTTCTTATTATCCGCACCTTTCAGAAAGGATTTTTATGAGTACCGATGGCTTATGCAAGGCCCTCAAAGACTCAAAACGTTACCTCAACTTTGTACAGAAGACGCAGTTGACGACAGATGAGGCGCAGTGGCTGATCGAGACGACGGTCAGCAACTTTGCGCGCTATTATAACAGCGGTTTTATCGATTACCGCAAATCGGTGGCCGAGGCAGGTGATTTCGCGGCGGTTGAGTGGACGGGACGCGGCGCGACGTTCAGGGATGTGCTGGGCCGCGAATACATCGACTGCCTGGGCGGGTTTGGCCTGTTCAATCTTGGCTGGGCGCACCCGAAGGTGGTCGGGGCGGTGCAGGCGCAACTGGCGAAAAGTCCGTTGCCCACGCAGGAATTGCTCGATCCCCTGCGCGGCATGCTGGCGCACCTGCTGGCCGAGATTACCCCCGGCGACATTCAATATAGCTTCTTCGTTGGCAGCGGCACCGAAGCGGTCGAGGGAGCGATGAAGCTGGCAAAGCTCTACACGGGCAAGAGCGGCTTTATCGCCGCCGTGCGCGGCTTTCACGGCAAGACCACCGGCTCGCTCTCCCTCACCGGCAAGGCCGTTTTTCGTCGGCCCGCACTGCCTCTGCATAACAACATCTATCACGTGCCGTTTGGCGACGCCGACGCGGTGGAACAGCAACTGCGTATCGCGCGCGAGGTTGGCAACGATATCGCCGCCGTCGTCATGGAACCGATACAGGGCGAAGCGGGCGCAATTGTGCCGCCGGACGATTTCTGGCCGCGCCTGCGCCAGCTGTGCGATGAATATGAAGTGCTGCTCATCGCCGACGAGGTGCAGACCGGCATGGGACGCACCGGCAAGCTGTGGGGCGTTGAACACTGGAACGTCGTGCCGGATATTATGACGGCAGCCAAAGCTCTGGGCGGCGGCGTGATGCCGATTGGCACGTTCATGTCTACGCAGAGGATCTGGAGCGTGCTGAACAGCAATCCCTTTATCCATACCTCAACCACCGGCGGCAACCCGCTGGCCTGCGCCGCCGCCATTGCCGCCATCAACGTCACGCTGGAAGAGCATATTGTGGAGCAGGCTGCCGCGAAGGGCGAATACCTGCTCGCCCGGCTGAGGGCCATCGCCGCCCGTCACAGCGACATCTATACCGGCATCACCGGCAAGGGCCTGCTGATCGGGCAACATTTCGTCAACGATGAGATCGGCTATGCCGTCGCCGCCGGGCTGTTCAAGCGCGGCATTCTCATCTCAGGCACGCTGAACAACTCGCGGGTCATTCGCGTCGAGCCGCCGCTCGTTATTACGTATGACGAGATTGATACCATGCTCAATCGGCTGGAAGACACGCTGCGGGAGTTGCACGCGACCGTGTTGACGCCGCCTGTTGCTGTCCCTGTCCCTGAGCCAGTGTCCCAGGTTGTAAGCGTGGCTACACCCATTTTAAGCCAGGGCAACGCGGTAGTGGCATAGCCGATTTGTGGAAGAGGAAACCATATGCATATCATTGTGCTGGGCGGAGCGGGCGCGATGGGCCGCGTCACCGTGCGCGCCCTGAGCGAATACGATGACGTTGAGCAAATAACTATCGCCGACTACAACGCGGGGCGAGCGCGGGAGCTTGCCGCCGCGTTGCAGCAGGGAAACCATGCAGGCAAGAGGCTGGTCGCCCGGCAGATCGATGTGCGCGACTTCGAGCGGCTCTGCGACCTCATCAGGGGCGCGGATGCCGTGCTGAGCGCCATTGACTACGCCTACAACCTGCCCGTCCTCAAGGCCTGCATTCAGGAGCGGGTGCATTACGCCGACCTCGGCGGCCTCTTCCACATGACGCGCACACTGATGGCGTTGAGCGACGAGGCCGAGGCGGCGGGCATCACCGCCATCATGGGCATGGGCGGTACCCCTGGCATCACCAACCTGCTCGCTCGTTTAGCCGTCGATCAACTTGAGCGCGTCGAGGGCATCAAAGTCCAGCTTGGCTGTAGCGATACGACGCCCTCAACGGCCCCGCTCGTCGCGCCTTACTCGATTCGCACCATCCTGGACGAATTTACGAAGTCGCCGCAGGTTTTTCAGGATGGCGAGTGGTTGCCGCAGGCGCCGCTATCGGGGCAGGAAGAGCTGGAATTTCCCGCCCCGGTCGGCCGCGCCAGCGCCGTCTATTCGCTGCATTCTGAGTGCGCCACCTTCCCAATCTCCTTCCGCGACAAAGGCATCCGCCATGTCTCGTTCAAAATCGCCTTCCCTGGCGACTTTCTGGCAAAGTTGAAATTCCTCGTCGACCTCGGCTTCGGCAGTAACGAGCCGATTCGCGTGCAGGGCGTGGAAGTTTCGCCGCGCGAGGTGCTGGCGAGGCTGCTTGAGATGGTCCCCGTCGAGCCGGTCGAGCCGCAGGATTGCGACGTGCTGCGCGTCCTCGTCAGCGGAGAAGCGGACGGGCAGCGGCTAGAAATTTGCAATCAGATGGTTGTGCTGCCCTATCGGCGCTGGAGCATCAGCGCGGGCGCGTTCGATACCGGCGTGCCGCTCGCTATCGTCGGGCGCATGCTGGCGCGCGGCGAAATCACGAGGCGCGGCTGTCACGGCCCCGAAATCTGCGTTCCCACCGCGCCCTTCTTTCAAGAGCTGACCCGCTATGGCATGCGCGTCGAAGAAACGGTGCGCGTGGTGAGTGAATGAGAGCCGTCTGGCTGGCGGCAAACTTCATCCACAGACCATTAGAAGGCGCGTTTGAGCGCGGCCTTTGCGCCAAAGTAGCCACACATGCCGTGGACGCCGCCGCCGGGTGGTGTGGAGCAGGAGCAGATGTAGATGCGTTTGTCGGGGGTATTGTAGGGGACAAGCTGGATGGTCGGGCGCGTGTAGAGCTGCCAGAAGTCCTGGATGCCGCCGTTGATATCGCCGCCGATGTAGTTGGGATTGTAATGCTCGTATTCGGCTGCCGTGATGACCTGGTAGGCAAGGATGCGCTGGCGAAAACCGGGGGCGAAGCGTTCGATCTGCGCGATGATGCGCTCGGACATATCGACGGTTGAGCCGTTAGGGACGTGGCAGTATGTCCAGGCGGTATGCATGCCCTGTGG
Source organism: Chloroflexota bacterium (assembly GCA_902810755.1). The sequence continues at coordinate 16,951 of CADDYT010000053.1, read as the reverse complement.
GGCGCGGCTGGCGTCGAAGAGAGAGGGTTGGGCGAGCAGGACGAAGGGGCGTTCGGGGTGCTGGCCCTGCCAGACGCCGCGCTCGGCGGCGGCGATCTCCGGCAGGGTGCCGCCGACATGCACCGTCGCGGCGCGCGCGCAAGCCTCGGCCTGCCAGGGAATGGGGCCATCCAGGGCAAAATCGACCTTGCACACGCCGGGGCCATAGCGGTAGCGCGCAAGCTTCCGGCAATAGCTGCCGGGGAGTTGTTCACCCGCGATGCGCAGCAACTGGCGCGGCGTCACATCGAACAGCACGGCACGGGCCGAGGATAGTTCGTCCATGCTCTTGATCTCAACTCCGGTGATGATCTCTCCACCGAGGGAACGCAGGTAGTCGGCGAGGGCATTGGCAATGTTCTGCGAGCCGCCGCGTGGAATGGGCCAGCCATAGACGTGGCCGAGAATGCCCAGCACAAGGCCAAAGGCGGCGCTCGGCGGCTGTTCCAGCGGCAACATCGAATGCGCGCTCATACCCGCGAAGAGGGCGCGAGCCGCCTCCGTCTTGAAGGTATGTTCGGCGAGGAAGCGAGCGGAATTGATGGCGCGCAGGCCAAAACGAGCAAGGGCCAGCGGGAAGCGGGGAATGCGCAAGGGGCCGAGCAGCGCGCCTTGCAATTTCGGCCAGTCGGCCACCAGCGGCCCCACCAGCCTGCGATAGGCGTCGGCGTCCTCGCCCAGCTTCTCGGCTGTTGCCTCAACCGAGCGTTCCAGCACTGCCGCTCTCCCATCGTCAAGAGGGTGAGCCAGTTGCGTGGGTGAATGAATCCATTCCAGGCCATACTGCTCAAGCGGGAGTGTGCGAAAGAAGGGCGAGCCGATGCCAAGCGGGTGTACCGCCGAGCAGATATCGCTCCAGAAGCCCGGCAGGGGAAATTCTGCCGTGCGACAGCCGCCGCCAATCGTCTCCTTCGCCTCGTACACGCGCACGGCATGGCCCGCCCTCGCCAGCGTAATGGCTGCGGCAAGCCCATTGGGGCCTGACCCAACAACGACGGCTTCCCGATCCTGCTCTCTCGACATCGCTGTTACCCGCTTTCTATTCAACACGATTTTCCAGTCCTGAGCCTATTGTACAACTGCCACGTCCACTAATCGTTACGAAATGTGCGCCCACTTCCCCTTTTTATAGCAAGAGAAGGAATGCTATAGAGACCATTTTCAACGGTATGCTATGAAAAAGACCCTCTCGCGTGTCATGCTTCGCTGCGCTGATCCTTCGCTTCACTCAGAATGACACGTCAAGGGGCCTTTGTCATAGCATACCAGAAGACGCTCGTTGCGTTGTATGTTACAATACGGGAAGTGATTTTAGAGCGAAACGCGGGAAAATAGCGGGGCGACCAGAGAGTTGTCCTGTCAGGAGAAGCTACCATTATGGCTACCTTATTAGAACCCGATCGTTATTCACGGCAAACGTTGTTTGCGCCGATTGGCAAGGCGGGGCAGGAACGGCTGCGCAATTCTTCGGTGACGATTATTGGCTGCGGCGCGCTGGGGACGGTGCTGGCGAATAACCTGTGTCGCGCCGGGGTCGGACGCATTACTATCGCTGATCGCGACTTCATTGAGATGAACAATTTACAGCGACAGGTACTCTTCGATGAAGAGGATGTGACGCGCCACCTGCCGAAAGCGATAGCCGCCGCCGAAAAGCTGCGGCGCATGAATAGTGAGGTAAAGGTTGAGGCGCTGGTCGAGGATGTCAACGCCGATGGCATCGAGGCGCTGGTGCGCGAGACCGACCTTGTGCTGGACGCCACCGATAATTTTGAGACGCGCTACCTGCTCAACGATGTCTGCGTCAAGCTGGGGCGTCCGTGGATTTATAGCGGCGTCATCGCTTCGTATGGCGTGACCATGAACATTATCCCTGGCGTGACTCCATGCCTGCGCTGCGTCTATCCAGATATGCCTCTGCCTGGCACGACGCCCACCTGCGATACGGCGGGCGTCCTCAACGGCATCGTCGGCGCTATCAGCGGCGCAGCTTCGACCGAGGCCATTAAAATCCTTATCGGCAGTGATACGGTCAGCCACTCGATGTTCTGGCTCGACCTGTGGGATAATTCCTGCGACCGCGTGGAGGTGCCGCGCCAGGCCGATTGCCCCGCCTGCGGCCAGCATCATTACGAGTTTCTCGATACGTTGAGCGGCAGTTCCGGCAGCACCAGCCTGTGCGGGCGCAATGCCGTGCAGGTGCGCGCCGCGAAACGCCCCGATATGTCCAGAGTTTCGCTCAACCTGGCCGATCTCGCCGAGCGCCTGCGCCCCGTCGGCAAGGTCAGCCACAACGAATTCTTATTGCGCCTTCAGGTCGATGGCTATGAACTGACCGTTTTCCCTGATGCGCGTGCGATCATCAAAGGCACCGACGACGAACAGGTCGCACGCTCTGTTTATGCACGCTATATTGGTATGTAGTGAGGAATGGCTATATGAATGAACACATTCTGGTCTGCGTGGCGTGGCCCTATGCGAAAAGCTCCACCCATGTCGGACAGATTGTCGGCGCGTATCTGCCCGCCGACACCTTTGCGCGTTATCACCGGCTCGCGGGCAACCATGTCCTGATGGTTTCCGGCAGCGATGAGCATGGCACGCCCATCCTGGTGGATGCCGAACGCGAGGGCATCTCGCCGCGCGAATTCGTGGCCCGCTATCACGGGCAAATACTGGAAATCTGGGATCGACTGGGCATGTCGTGGGACCTGTATACGGAGACAGGGACGGAAAATCATTATCGCATCACGCAGGATTTCTTTCTGACGCTCTATGAGAAGGGCTACATCTATAAAGATACGATGAAGTCTCCCTACTGCCCGACCGACCGCCGCTTCCTGCCCGACCGCTACATCGAAGGCACCTGCCCCGACTGCGGCTACCCTTCCGCGCGCGGCGACCAGTGCGATAACTGCGGCCACACGCTCGATCCGGTTGATCTGATTAACCCGCGCTGTCGCCTGTGTGGCAGTAAAGAAAGCACGATTGAGATTCGCCCGACGGAGCATTTTTTCCTTGATCTGCCGAAATTGCAGGAGCCGCTGCTGGCCTGGCTCTCCGAGGGCAAAGACCACTGGCGACCCAATACGCTCAGTTTCGCCATGAACTGGCTCAAAGAGGGGTTGCGCGCCCGCGCCATTACCCGCGACCTGGACTGGGGCGTGCCGATTCCGCTGGCGGGCTACGAGGATAAGCGTATCTACGTCTGGTTCGACGCGGTCATCGGCTACTTTTCGGCCAGCGTCGAGTGGGCGCAGCGGCGAGGGACGCCGGACGCCTGGAAAACGTGGTGGATACCCGACGCAACAGAGCCGCCGGTCAGGTCTTACTACTTTATCGGCAAGGACAATATCCCCTTCCACACCATTATCTGGCCCGCCATGCTTCTCGGCTACGGCGACCGCAACCTGCCCTACGATGTACCGGCCAACGAGTTCATGACGATGAGCGGCGCGAAAGCTTCGAGCAGCCGGGGCAATGTCATCTGGACAAAGGATGTGCTTGACCACTACAGCGCGGACGCCCTGCGCTACTATCTCTCCGTCACCGCTCCCGAAGGGCGCGACACCGATTTCACCTACGAAGAGCTGGTGCGCCGCAACAACGACGAACTCGTCGCCACCTATGGCAACGCCGTTCACCGCACGCTCACTTTCTTGCAGAGCAAATTTGGCGGCGTCGTGCCGGAGCCACAGCCGCTACGCGAAGCTGACCGCACGATCCTGGCGGAGGTCGAGGGCGGCTTCGCGGTCGTGGGCCACAGTATCGTCAATGTCCACCTGAAAGAGGGCATCAACGCCGCTATGGCCGTCGCCCGCGCTGCCAACCGCTACCTGGACGAGCAGGCCCCCTGGAAGCAGATCAAAATCGACCGCGAGGCGGCAGGGACGACGATCTACGTAATGCTCCAGGTTCTCAGCGGCCTGCACACCCTCTTCTCGCCCTACCTGCCCTTCTCCTCGCAGCAACTGCACGAATACCTGGGCTTCGAGGGCGAGGCTGCACAGGACCGCTGGCGTTTAACGCCCGTCCCCGCCGGTATCAAGCTGCCCACCCCGAAGCCGCTCTTCCCCAAAATCGAGGAGCCTGCGGTGGTGTAGGATAGTCTTATCGACTCGTCCCCCGGCTGGCCTGCGGCCGACGGCTGGCCTGCGGCCGGCGGTGGATAGCCTGGGAAGTAATTTGCAACGAGAAGCACATGCAGCTACTTTGTTCAACAGGGGTCTTTACCCGCAGTTCTGACCCGCTGAACCACGAGGCCATTTTGAGGTATGCGCCTCAGTTCAGCGTGGACGGCTTTGAAGTCATTTTCTATCCGCGCTGGTATCAGGAGCAGGAGCGCATTGCCGATACACTGCAATCCTCTGGCCTGCGTTTTCCGGCGCTGCACATGGAGAAAAGCATAGGCGAGTTCTTTGGCAGCAGCGATGCAGGCGAGCGCGAGCAGGGAGTCTTACGCTTTGAGCGCAATTGCGCTTTTGCGCAACAGATAGGCGCGCATCTTGCGGTACTCCAGTGGCACGGATTCGGGCGAGTTTGCGATTTATTACGAATCTCTGTAATTCCTGAAGTAAGAGAACAGTGATTCTCCAACCAGAGGGTATACGATGGCTCTGCATTTTTGGGGTACACTATTCAATTGTGAGGTTTTCGTTTCAGGGCGTTGACCAGAGCTTTTTGCCCATGACGATGGCGACTTCGTGTTCAAGGGGGCCAGGGGGGTAGAAGTGCTGGTTGATGCTCCAGATTTGCAGGCCGTTGCGCAGGTAGAACTGGATGGCGGGGTAGTTGGAGCTTTGCGTCTCCAGCACGATGGCGCGACAGCCACGTTTGCGCGCCCAGTCAAAGGCGCAACTGAGCAGGAGCGAGCCGACACCATAGCGGCGATACTGGCGACCGACGATCAGGTCTTCGATACGGGCGAGGGCGCGGGCCTCGTCCAGGTTGAGCAGGATGCCACCGGCCACTTTGCCATCGGCCAGCGCGACATAACCGCCTTCGCTGGCGCTCAGACGGCGCCGGACATCTTCCAGCGTGTGCTGGTCCTCGCGAAAATCGCGGTAGATGGGGAGATCGACCGTCGTGACCATCAACTCAAAAGCCAGCGCGGGGCCATCTATCGATAGCGCGCCGGTGTCGTATTCCAGCATCCGGTCGCGCACGCGCAGCGTGTAGACGCGGTCGGTCTCAAAGCTGTAGTCAAGTTCGTGTAGCGCCGGGGCATCATCGATATGTACGGCCCGCACGTCGATGTGAGGAGTTGTCGCCTCCATATCTTCTCCCGCCTTCTTTCATTATTTTATTGTTTTTCTGTCACCCGGCCATCTCTGGCTCTACGAGCCGGAAAAGCTGTATCCGGCCTTTTCGGCGCCCAGACAGGCCGCGCCAACAACGCCGGAGAAATCGCCTAACTTCGCGCGAATGATGGGGGTCTTTTTCGCGGGAACGGAGAGCGCCGCCGCCCGCGCCCGGTAAATAGCGCGCTCGCTAATCATGGGAATGGCTTCGACGACGCCGCCGCCCAGCACGATGGCGTCGGGATTGTAGAAATTCATGACGGCAGCCAGCCCGTAGCCCAGGTTTTCCGCCGCCTCGTTCACCATCTCGATCACCACTTCGTCCTTCTGGGCAATGGCGTTGGCCAGCATACCGGAGCGGATGATGGTTTCGCCCTCTTTCAACTGCCGTTCGGCCTCGTCTGCCAGCACGGATTGACGCCCATGATGGATGGCGGCCATGATGGCTCTGGTGATGGCGGTGCGCGAGGCGTAGGCTTCCAGGCAGCCAAAATTGCCGCAGCCGCAGATGCGCCCACCGGCATGAATGGTGACATGCCCGATTTCGCCTGCCGTGCCGCTCAGGCCGGTATAGAGTCGCCCGTTCTGCACGATGCCGGAGCCAATGCCTGTGCCGACAAAGATGCAGACGAAGTTGTTGTAGCCCTGCCCGGCCCCGTAGAGATATTCGCCGAGGGCCGCGACCTCGACATCGTTGCCGACGGCGACGGGCTTGCCAAACTGCTTGCCGAGGATCTCGCCCATCTGCATGTCTCTGACCCCCAGGTTGGGCGCGTCTAAAATCACCCCGGCCTTGCGGTCGATCTGCCCTGCCGCGCCGACGCCAATGGCGACGATATCGGCGGGCAAGAGCTTCGCGTCGCTGATCGCGGCCATCGAGAGGTCAATGGTACGCTGAGCGACAAATTCCTGCCCTTTCTCGGCGCGGGTGCGCTTGCGGGCAGAGCCGATGACTTCGCCGCTCATCACATCGATAACGGCGGCCAGGGTTTTGGTTCCTCCCAGGTCGATACCCAGGGCGTATACTTTTTGTTTCGGCATAGCTTTCTCACTTTTTGAACGGCAGACTCAGGCCGGGCTGTACATCCAGGTCAAGCCCGTGTTGCTCGCCCTGGCAAAGATGGAAAAAGGCGGCGCTGGCGATCATCGCCGCGTTGTCGGTACAGAACTCGATGGGCGGGTAGCTGAGACGAATGCGCAGCGGACGTAGTTCCTGTTCGAGACGCGCCCGCAGGCTTTTATTCGCCGCCACGCCGCCGGCAAGGACGACCTGCTTCACATGATACTCCTGCGCCGCCAGCCGCGTCTTCACCGCCAGCACGTCAACGATGGCTTCCTGAAAGCTGGCGGCCAGCAAGGGAACATTGGGCGCGCCCTTCTGTGCCGCCTGCGCGCCCATGTGCGTGTAGCGGCTGACCTGCCTGCCGCTTTCGCCAGATGCCTGCTGCTCCCCGCTTCCGCTCGCGCCTTCGGCAAGGTGCAGCATGGCGGTCTTCAGGCCGCTGAAGCTGAAATCGTAGGTACCGCGCAACCACGCACGGGGGAGACGATAGGCGTTGCGAGCAAGGGCCACCGGCCTCTTCTGCTGGAGTAGTTCCTCTTCCGCGCTCTGCGCCGCCTGCTGGATGGCCGGGCCACCCGGATAGCCCAGCCCCAGAATGCGAGCCACCTTGTCAAACGCCTCGCCTGCGGCGTCGTCGCGCGTGCGACCCAGCAGTTCGTATTGCCCATGTCCGCGCACCAGCACCAGCTCGCTGTGCGCGCCCGAAATGACCAGGCAGATCAAGGGGAAGATGGGATCGCCTTCTACATAATCCCAGCTCGCGTCAACCTCGCTGGCCTGGCTGGCCGCTTCCCCTGTACGCAACCAGTTGGCATAGATATGGGCCTCAAGGTGGTTGACGCCCAGAAAAGGGAGATTGCGGGCCAGCGCCAGCGTCTTGCCCACCGTCAGGCCAACCAGCAGCGAACCGGCCAGGCCGGGGCCGTAGGTCGCGGCTATGGCGTCGATATCTTCCCAGCGACAACCGGCCTTTTCCAGCGCGGTCTCCACCACCGGAATGATCGAGGCAAGTTGCTGGCGCGAGGCCACTTCTGGCACGACACCGCCATAGCGGTCGTGAATCTCCGCCTGCGAGGCCACCACATTCGAGAGCAGGTAGCGCCCGTCCCTGACGATGGCCGCCCCTGTTTCATCACATGAACTTTCAATCCCTAATACAAGCATAGTCGGGTTCCCGAAAAATGAATATCAATTCGATTGGTCTCTTCTCTTTTGAAATTGTTATAAAGCTGGCTTCCCTGCCACCGTGTTATTGCGCTTCCAGTTTTCGCAGCAGCGCGGAGCGCAGCGCCTCAAATTTCTGCTTATATGCCGGAGAATTGATCTCTTCCGTCCACATAATCAGCGCGTCTTCCTGGTTATCGCTGTAATATTTGTGGCGCACGCCTGCCTCCCGAAAGCCATATTTGCGATAGAGGTTCTGCGCGTTATAGTTGGAGACGCGCACTTCGAGCGTGACCCACTTCGCGCCAATAGAGTAGGCAATCTCGATCAGGTGCATGAGCATAAATTCGCCGAGGCCGAGACGCCGGTAGTCGGGATGCATGGCAATGGTGGTGATATGCGCCTCGTCCACCATCAGCCAGAGGCCGGCGAAACCAATAATCGAGGACAGTTCAGGCGTTGGCGTTGTCATGGTAGGGCGATTGGACAGGAGCGAGAGGGGGAAAATGCGGCGCGGCTTCTCGACCGGCCCCTGCACGGTGACAGCCTGTCGCGCTTCCAGAATGTTCCTGTCGCGCAGCACAATATAATGCGCCCAGCGATTCTCCTGTAGCTCCTTCCGATAGGCGCTGGGAGGCCAGGTCGATGGATAGGCCAGACGTTCAATCTCGATCACGCGAGGCACGTCTGACATTGTCATGCGATCAATGACGTAACGCACCTTCTTCCCTTTCTTTCTTAGCCGGGCTGCTCGCACTGCCTGGCCCCTGACCCGTCGAGGGTGTTTGCGCCGCCGCCTCTCTCTCCGCCGCTTTGCCACCGTCCAACAGCGGCTGCTTGCGCGTGCTGGTGGTAATCGAGGGCCGACGCAGGTAGAATGGTTCGAGCGAGAGGGGATTATCCACGTTTCCGCTCGCCAGTCGCTGCATCGCCAGTCGTGCCAGCGTCGAGGCATGCCGGGTTGATGGCAGGTTTCCAGCGAAAAGCGCCAGTTCCTGCAAGGACTTGCGCAACGCCTGCTGTGAGGCCGCGCTGATCTCGCCGCAAAACAGAATCGGGGCCAGCTCCCGCTCACCGGCCACGCCGACCCAGACGGGTAAATACTCCTGTATCTCACTGCTCAATTGCTGCGGGCCAAGCAACTGATAATCGCTTAAACGCAACAGACTATAGCCGACATTGCCGTTGTCGTCCACCTGTGGCTCAAACTCGTAACAGGCGGCATAGAGTTCGCCGCGCCCCGCTTCCAGGGCGGCGCAGATGGGACCCTGCCACTGCTGTTGTTGAGCAGCCACAATATCCAGCGTAGCAATTCCCACCAGGGGCTTATCCAGGGCAAAGGCCAGCGACTTCGCCGCCGCCACCGCGACGCGCACGCCGTTAAACGACCCCGGCCCGGTTGCGACTGCGATCGCGTCAAGCTCCGCCGGCGTTCTCCCTGATTCACCGGTGAGTCGTTGAATGCGCTCTAATAATTCTACGCTATGATTATTGCCAACGTACCAGGTATATTCACCCAGAAGCTCGTGATCGCTACAGAGGGCGACGCTGGCCTGGCGCGTCGATGTGTCAAGAGCCAGTAGTAGCATACGTTTTCTTCTGAAACTGTCGTAAGAGATCACAATAGCGGGCGCCTGTCGCGGTAAAAAGCAGGCTGCGCTTCGTCTCGCTCAGCACTTTGAGGCGAATGCGCAGGCAATCGAAGGGCCAGAAGGCATCCGCCTTATCGGCCCACTCAACCACACAGACGCCGGAGCCATAAAAGTAATCTTCAAAGCCAAGATCGATGATCTCTTCCGGGTTATCCAGCCGGTAAAGATCAAAATGATAGAGGGCAGGCCCAACCTTGCGCGCACCAGCCATGTTCCCGCCTTGCTGATTCACGTTTGCAAGCGGCTGCCCCGGATACTCCTTCAAAAGCGTAAAGGTGGGGCTGCTGATGACATCCGTGATGCCCAGCCCCTGGGCCAGGCCCTGCGTGAAGGTTGTCTTGCCGGTTCCCAGTTGCCCGTTGAGCAGGATCAATTCGCCCCCGCGCATCAATTCGCCCAACCGCACGCCCAGCCGCTGCGTCTGCGCCGCACTATGACTGATCACATCGAGGGAACACGTGACCTCTTCCTGCTTCGTCATGCCAACCTTCACACTGTTACTAAAATGCTTGTTCGCCAGTATCAACCTGCGCCATAAAGTCTACGACGCAGTGACGCATACAGTATACCATGCCTTCAGGCACAAGAAAAGCTACCAACCGCCTTCGCCCGAAAGTTTGTGAGATTCCCCTACCATTATCACGGAAAAAATCACAAAAGGATATGATTTTGCAGACGGAAGTGGTATACTTTAAGAAAATATCAAGTAGCCTGACTGCTCTTATAAAGGGGGTTCTATGGCACACGAAATGACAGTAAAATTGACCGAACAGGAATATGCAAGGCTCAAAGCGGCAGCAAGGCAGGTAGGAAAATCTCCTGAAATTCTGCTCCATGAATTGATTCAACAACTTCCATTTCCAAAATCCTATCTCTCTTCTCGCGCATTCGAGGAAATACTCTACGAAGAAGGTCTGATTGAGGATATTCCTACACGACAGCCTGAGACTCCCCAGGAGCAAGCAGAACGCGAGCGACTTGGTCAGGTGTTTGCCAACGCCGGAGGAAAACCGATGTCTGAGATGGTGATTGAAGATCGAGGGCCATATTAATGGCTACCTACTTTTTTGACACCTCAGCTATCGTCAAACGATATGCTTCGGGAGAACTGGGACATGCTTCTATCGCAGCATTATGTAATCCAGATCAAGGTCACGCTCTCTTTCTCTCTCAAGTAGCGTTGGTAGAAGTAGTTGCTGCCATCTGCAGGAAAGCCCGCGAGCAAGGAATTGCCGATGCCGAACGAGACCGACTGATCACAAGGTTTAGACGTGATGTACGCAATGACTATGATCTCTGGCGTGTCACCGCCGCCGTCTACACAGCAGCAGGTAATCTCTGCCGCTCGTATCGACTTCGAGCATATGATGCCGTACAACTTGCCAGCGCCCTCGGGCTACGCGAACGAGCGTTAGCCCATCAGGTTCCAGTCCCCATCTTTATGTGCGCTGATCTCAATCTACTTGCTATTGCCAGACAAGAGGGACTTGGCATCCAGAATCCTGATGAGTATCCTTGATTGCATCATCTTTCAACGCTTCAATAAGAGTTCTATGTACACCTCTCTCACTGCTTCTTCGTCTCACCCGCAATCCAAGCGAGATAGCCCTTGCTACCCATCAGAATGGGAGTAGCAATAATCTCCGGCTCCTCGTAGGGGTGAATGGCCCGAATCGCCTGCTCGACCTCTTGATATAAAGCCTGCCGCGTCTTCGCGATACACACCCACTCCTGCGCCCGCTCTATCTGGCCCTGCCACCAGTATGTACTCTTGATCGGGCCGACCACATGGACGCAGGCTGCTAACCGCGCCGAGACGAGCGTCTCCGCGATCTTTTGCGCCCCCTCTTCGGAGTCTATGGCTGTCGAGACTTGAATGTAGTCGGTCATGGGTTGTTGATGATCTCGAAACCGGTTTTGAGGGTTGCAAGAAAGTCATCACGCGCCTGGTTATTGCGTGATCCCGCCGGAAGTGTCCACCCGAACTGAATCGTTGCCATTGCTGCACTCCTCTTTCTGCTATCGCCTACAATTCTAGCTTTGCGCCAGCTTTCTTATCAAGATTGGTCGCCCTGTATTGCCTGAGTAGCTCGCGATATTCTCGAACGAACGGGGAGTTTGATGTCTCAATATTGAGCATAAATTGCCGGGGCATCTTATAGGGTGGCGATGTGATTTCTTCAAAACCAAGCTTGCGGCAAAGTCGTATCCCGTCTGGTGTTGAGCTTTGCGCATACAAACGGTTGATGATAATGCCCCTGCGGGCAAAATTCTTGAACGTTTCAATGGCTCCGGCAATCAGGCGCATCCCATATTTTTTTGGATGATGAATACCTGCTCTCACAGCGGCTCCAACCTCACATTCGAGCGGCACTCCCGGCGTAAAGGGAAGAATATCCTCAGGTTTCAAGTCCTCTGGTTGTGTCTCTCCCGCCATAAGCCGTTCAATGGCGTCATGAGTGAGGGGTCTGATGTTCACAAAGCCGACAACAACCCCTTCTCGCTTTACAACATAGTCGATTTCGGGATTGACTTGATACCAGCTCAAGCGGGTTTCATTAGCAGGTGCATTCAATGTCCCCCATAAACTCGTAATCACATCATAAATGCCAGGAACATCTTCCACGCTTGCAACACTGAACACCGCAGGGCCTTCTGCATATTCAATAGCATAAAGTTGGCTCGCCTCGGCCATCTTATCGATATACGCTTTTTCATAAAATCCTTCCTTACGCCCGTAGGGAACTTTCTTTTTAATTTTGCCAAGGCGTACATAATGATGAAAAGTTGTGGGCGGCATATTCAATCGTTTAATAGCATCTTTTGCGGTATAGTATCCTTCCGGGGCCTTCGATACTTTTCCTCTTCTGGGCATACAGTGTTTTCCTTCACCAGGTATCGCTTACTTTGAGCATGTTCAAGCTGATTATACCATATTCCTGGTATCTTGTACCCTTAACAGCTTGACAAAAAGGAACGCCCCGCGCTATAATTGAATTATACTCTTGTATTCTTGAAATCTTGTATACTTGAAAAAGGAGGCCGAGGGAGATGGACGAAAACACAGGCGAGGTGGCGCGACTGTTACGGCAAATTGATCTGGAGTATGAAGCGGCGCAACAAGGGTTAAGCGGGCTGGCGGCAGTGGCCCGCCACCAGTTTATTACCGCGCGTATGGAAGCCATCGGACGCTTCCAGAGCGCGTTACAGGAAATAGTGGGCGAGCAGGAAGCGGCCCGTCTGCTGGCACGCCCGCCGGAAACGAAGGAACAAAGCAGTGAGCAAAGTTGATCTCTACGGCATGTGGACCTTCGAATCGGAGACGCTGCTGGTGCGCGTCGATGATGCCACCTATCAACGGCACCTGAAGGCGCATCTGCAACGCCTGGGCAGAGATACCCGCACCTGCTCGCAACTGCTCGATTATGTCAATGAAGTCCTCACGCAGCGCATTGAGGCCAGCAAAGACCTTGACAATCCCGATTACTGGCTCCACTGTGATGATCCCCATGTTCATGTGCTACGAAAGCTCCCCTGAAGATGAACATTGACAATCAAAACCGGTAATCATGCCATTGCGTAGGCGCCGATGGAGCGCGCCCCGCCAATTCACCGGTAAATGTGGCTGCCGAGGCCGATCAAGCCAATGAATTGGCGGGGCGCGCTCCATCGGCGCCTCCGGGATGCCGTTCTTCGCTTCGTTTATCGCATCTTTGCGCCGCAGCTGCGGCAGTAGAGGGCGCCGGGGCGCACGGGGTTGCCGCAGTTGGGGCAGGTGGTGATCTGGTTGCCAGCGCCTGAGCCGGTGGCCTGCGGGCCGGGTCTGGGCGGCTGATTTGGCCTGGCAGTCGGCGCGGGGCCGGGGCCACCTGCAGATGGCGGTGGCGAAGCCGGTGGCTGGTTGAAGGGCGGCGGCGCGTAGTTGGTGGTGGGCGCGGGGGCGAACTGCTCCGCCGGGTAGGTTTCGCTCTTGATCTCCTGCAACTGCGTTTCGTGCTTCTTAATGTCGTTGTCCAGTTCCAGAATACTGGCGCACAGGCGACTCAGCTGAGGGTCATGCAGGGCGCCCTGCACGTAGAGGCTCATCGCCACCTGCGTCAGATCGTTCGTTAATTGCAGTCGCTGCTGCAAGAGCTTATCAATTTCGCTCTGCTTGCTGCGCACGCGCATCTGTTTCTGAGCTTCCCAGCTGGTGCGGCTGACTGCCGCGCTCACAAAGCTCTTCGCGGACTCTACAAAATCGGCCATAATCTCCCATCTCCCTCTCCAGTCTCAGCACTGGATCGTGTATTTCTTTCTCTGCTCTCAATTTTCAGCAATTGCATGCGGATAAATACGTATCTCCTGCATTTTACCATCGCTGCTCAATTGTATGGCGACGACATCGATTCTCCATGAGCGTTCGGAGCAGGCGTGCTGGTCGAGATAGCAGGAGGCGACCTCCGCCAGCTTGCGGGCCTTGCGCGGGGTCACCGCCTCCTCCGGCGGCCCATAGGACTGCCCGCGCCGGGTCTTCACCTCCACAAACACCAGGTCTGCCCCCTCTTCCGCAACAATATCGATCTCGCCATAGCGACAGCGAAAGTTGTGTTCCAGCACCTGGTATCCCCGTTTCACCAGCGCCCCTGCCGCCACGCGCTCGCCCATGCGCCCCAGGCCCTGCCGCCCATCTTTGACTCTCTTGCTCCCCTCAGTAGCTCCATTGCTCTCTGTAGCACCTGAACGATGTCTCACAATTATTACGAAGCCCTCGCTTTTGTGTTGTAGTCTGTAGCCCTACAGTAGTATACATCATCCCCGGCTCCTGCAAAAGCAGGAAACAGGCAAGTTTAACTCCATGCAAGAGAAAATATTACGACAGTAGACAATAGTGATATAATCAGGGCATGATAACGGGCTGCGAGGCGGCATCTGTGCAGGAATTACTACATGAGATTCACAAAAATATATCTTGAAAACTGGCGCAACTTTACCCGCGTCGATGTTCAACTCCAGCAGCGTATGTTTCTGGTAGGACCAAACGCTTCGGGCAAGTCCAATCTGCTGGATGCTTTTCGCTTCCTACACGATCTCACCCGTGTCGGAGGAGGACTGGAAAAAGCCGTTTCTGATCGTGGAGGTGTTTCACGCCTACGCAGCTTAGCCGCTCGTCGTTACCCCGAAATTATCATCGACGTTTCCATTGAGAATGGCGACAACGTCTCCTGGCGCTACCGTATTGGAATTATCCAGGATAACAATTCGCGGCCACTTCTGAAAGAGGAAAAGGTCTGGAAATCTGGCAAACTTCTCCTGGAACGTCCCAACCAGCAGGACAACAACGATAGAGAGTTATTACGCCAGACGCATCTAGAGCAGATCAATTCTAATCGTGAATTTCGTGAAATTGCGGAGTTCTTCAACACTGTTAGTTACTACCATATCGTGCCACAACTCATTCGCGACCCGGAACGCTCGGTCGGTCGCAAACTTGATCCTTATGGCGGTGATTTCCTTGAGCAAATCGCCAGCGTACCTAGAAGAACTCAGGAATCGCGTTTGCGCCGTATTCAGAATGCTCTCCGTGTTGCGGTGCCTCAACTCCAGGAGCTTACACAGTACAAAGATGAACGCGGCATCCCCCATTTACGTGCAAAATATGACCACTGGCGTAGTAAAGGGGCATGGCAAACCGAGGCCGATTTCTCCGATGGAACACTACGGCTTATGGGACTGCTCTGGGCACTGCTTGATGGCACAGGCCCCTTAATCCTGGAAGAACCAGAACTTTCTCTACATGCCGAGGTAGTCAGCCGTATACCGGAGATGATGGCCTCCATACAAAGATCGCAGAAAAAACAGGCACGCCAGATTCTGGTCAGCACCCACAGCAGTGATCTCCTCAAAGATGAAGGTATAGCACCGGACGAAGTTCTCCTCCTGCGTCCTACTCGTGACGGAACTACCGTTGAAGTGAGTAGGGACAATACAGAGATCAAACAGCTTTTAGATGCCGGACTTCCCCTTGTCGATGCAGTTCTACCACACACACGCCCCCCTGGAGCAGAACAGCTTTCCCTGTTTGGCAAATAATGAACCTTGTAGAGAGAGTAAGTGTAGATTAACAATGATGCCGGTGAATATTCTTGTAGAAGGACCTACTGACGAGTTTGTAGCTAAACGCCTGCTAAAGTTTGCTGGCTTAGAAGCCGGGAGAGTGTATGGGAACCAAGGAAAGACTCACTTGCTACAACACCTGCCCAACTACAATAAAGCAGCGCGCTTCGCGCCCTGGTTTGCGTTAGTAGACCTGGATACAGATTATGAATGCGCTTTAAAGGCCATTGAAGTATGGCTTCCTGATCCAGCAGAGGGAATGCGCTTCCGCATTGTAGTGCGAGCCATTGAGGCATGGCTGATGGCAGATAGAGAACAAATAGCAAATTTTCTCGCCGTTGCTCCCTCAAAGGTACAGCACCAGATAGAATTAGACCACAATCCAAAAGAAACATTAATCAGCATAGCCCGCACCAGTCGGAACAAAAGTATTCGTGAAGAACTGGTACCGCGCCAGGGCAGCGGTGCTAGAGTTGGGCCGCTGTACACCAGCCGCATCAGAGAGTTTATAGAAACCCGCTGGCGACCAGACATAGCGGCCAATGAATGCGAAAGCCTCCGTCGCTGTATACTGGCGCTATCAACGCTAGCCTCCTGAGTGAGATGAGCAAGAGGGCGGAAAGCCGTTAGAGACCTCCCGAAATCTGTTGTATCATATCAGCATTGCACAGAACATCATTCATAGCAGCGTGCAGAGCAGTATGGAAAGGAGACTGGCCAGTGAACAATCCCATTGTCTTTATTCATGGGTCAGGCGATAGCGGGCGCATCTGGCGTTTGCAACTTGAGGCGCTGAATGGGAAGCGACCGGGCAGCGCCTTTGCGATTGATTTGCCGGGGCATGGGCAGCGAGCGGATGTGTTCGCGCCGGGGACGGAGGTGTCAGTGCTGGACTATGCGCGGGCCGTGCATGATATTGTCTTTGATGAGCTGGGACTTGAGCGGCCTGTCATTGCCGGGCATTCGCTGGGTGGGGCGATTGCGTTGATGATGGCGCTGGAATACGGGCAGGAACTGGGCGGCATTCTGTTGATCGGCACGGGGGCGAGGCTGCGCGTGCTTCCGGTGCTGCTGGAGGCGGCGAAGAACGAGACGCCGGAGGGCAGGGCACAACTGGCGGCGCTGTCGGTAGCCCCGGCAAATGTCAATACGCTGCCGCCGACGATTGATGGCGAGCGGGGGGCGGCGCAGCCCGGTATGCTCTATCGCGACCTTGCTGCCTGCAACGTGTTTGATGTGATGGCGCGCCTGGGTGAGATTAACTTACCGGCGCTGATTATTTGCGGAGCTGAGGATCGCCTGACGCCGGTGAAATATAGCCAGTATATGCATGATCGCCTGCCGGGTTCGACGCTCTATATTGTGCCTGACGCAGGGCATTATGTCATGAGGGAGCAGCCCGGAGCGGTCAATGCCGCAATTGAGGCGTGGATGAGCGAGCGGTGAAACCGAGAACAGGGTACCCGCAAGGCCCGATCCCCAGAAGCGTTAACGGAAGCCCGTGCCAGCGCCAGGCAGGCCACCCGCCAGGGGTGGCCCTACTCTCCACGGGCGGCTCGTGCCGCTGGTGGAACTGCCGTCTATAGTAGGGCCACCCCTGGCGGGTGGCCTGCCCGCCGCGGCATCGGGGGCCTGCC
>CADDYT010000052.1 GCA_902810755.1 Chloroflexota bacterium | reverse complement strand
ACTAAAAGGACAGCGTATAAAAAGCGGAAAAGAAGAGTATTTGTCAGAAGCTAGTCTAACATACTGAACCTCCATTGTCGAGTGATATTCCTCACATTTCCTCACATTTCCGCCCGATAGCTTAATTATCCCCGTGTTTCGCCGGGACACGCCGGTCGTCAGCAGGAATACATATATCAAGGGTTGCCATGATACGGTAAACTGTTCATAATACTGTTGCAAAGCACTTCACCTTGCGGTGTTGAGTCATAGCAGGGATGAGATGTACAACGTCTATCACTAGCAACGCAAAAACATGCGTCTTTTTCGATATGATATCTGGAAAGAGGAGCCGATGGTGGAAGAAATTGTACCGGAATATGATGAGAATGTGATTATCAGCACCAGCCGCCTGACAAAAGCGTTCGGGAAACTGGTGGCAGTGAATGATCTCCACCTGCAGGTGATGCGCGGGGATGTGTTTGGCTTTCTCGGCCCCAACGGTTCGGGCAAAACCACCACCATTCGCATGCTGCTCGGCCTGATCCGCCCGACTGCCGGGCGCGCCATCATCTTCGGCATGGATAACGCCTATCAACTCTCGCCCATCCTGGCGCGTATCGGGGCCATCGTGGAAACGCCCGTCTTTTACCCGTACCTGTCAGGCTCCGATAACCTGCACGTCATTGCCGCCGCTTCCGGCATGATGCAGGGCAGCGCCAACAACCGGCGCATCGACGAGGTACTTGAGATTGTAGAACTGCGCCGCCAGGCCCGGCAGGCGTATCGCACCTATTCGCTGGGCATGAAACAGCGCCTGGGCATTGCCGCCGCGCTGCTCACCGACCCCGAACTGGTCCTGCTTGACGAGCCGACGAACGGACTGGACCCGCAGGGCGTCTTTGAAATCCGGCAGTTGATCAAACGGCTCTCCGAACTGGGCAAGACCATCTTTCTTTCCAGCCATATTCTCTATGAAGTGCAGCAGGTGTGCAACCGCGTCGCTATTTTGCAGCGAGGCAACCTGGTCAAACAGGGAGACGTCGGCGAGTTGATGCGACGCGGCGAACAGATCGAACTGCGCTTCAATACGGATGAGCAGACACGACAGGCGCTGGCAACGCTGCAACAGATGCGCGAACAGGGTCTGGACTGGATCGGCGAGATGCAGGTAGAGATGAACCGAAAAGGGCAACCCCTGCTGCGCCTGGCCGCGCCAACAGCTCGCTCCGCCGAGATCAACGCGCTGCTGGCCCGTTACCAGCTCTTCGCCGCCGAACTGCACCCGCGCGAAGGCAGCCTGGAAGAGATTTTCCTTGAACTCACCGCGCCCGCGAGCAGTGACGGCCACCACCCGGGCATGGCCGCGCTGGCCGAACCGGCGCAGGAAACGGCAGCAATACAGGGAACGGGTACCGGAAAGCGAGGAATACAATGAAACTTGCGCACTCAACGATGCCAGAGCCACAGACATCCCGCTATACACGCGCAAGCTCCGTGATGATGGGGCGGCACGACTTTCTCAGCGTCGTGGTGCGTCTAACCAGTACGGAACTCTACAAAATACGACGCAGGGCGATGTCAAAGGTGATGGGCATTATCGCGCTGGCCGTCATTCTCTTCACCTTCCTCTTTACGCCCTTCATCTCGCCAGACCTGGTTCATCTGCCGCTATCGCTGACGGTCGCGGTCGAAGTCTCGCGCCTGCTGGGTGTGGTGCTGACCATCGTGCTGGCTGGCTCCATCGTCGGCGGCGAATACAGCATCGGCACCATTCGCCTGATGCTGACACGCGGCCCCTCGCGCATCCAGTTCCTGCTGGGCAAGATCGGCGCCGCGCTGGTCTGCATTGTGCTGGGCCTGCTCTTCATGACCCTGATCGCTATACTGATAGGGCAGATATTAAGCCTCTTTTTCAATGTCGCCACCGGTTGGCAATTCCTCAGTCTCGACTGGGTGGGACATGCGCTCCTCTATCTGCTCTCCGCCATGTTCGGCCTCTCCGTCTACGCGCTGATGGCCCTTTTTCTGGCCATGCTGGGGCGCAGTTCGACAGCCGGTGTGGCGGGCGGCCTGATGTGGAGCCTGCTGGAACCCGTCTTCGGGCTGCTTGCCACTACGCTTGGCGAACATATGCAGGGGCCTGCAGGAACGTTTTTTCTGAGCATCCCCGACTACTTAATCAGCAACAATATCGGCGCGCTCTTGCAAAATGAGAGCCTTTTCCTGACACACGATCAGCCAGCATCGCTCAGCACCCTGCATGCGCTGCTTGTGCTGGCGGTCTACCTGCTCGTCTTCTTCGGCCTCTCCTGGTGGTTGCTAGAACGACGCGATATAACCAATTAAGCAATGTTAGACACAAACGTTATCAAAGAATACGCCTGTACGCTTGGTTTCGACATGGCGCGGGTGACGGGGGCGGAGAGTTTCCCCGAAGCCGAGCGCGTCATCAAAGAGCGCATTGCGCAGGGCCTGATGGATGGCCTGCCCTGGTTTACGGCGGAACGTTCAGAGGTCTCGTGCCATCCCGACGCGCTGCTGCCGGAGGCAAAGTCCATCATCGCCCTGGCGATGTTCTACCTGAGCGAACAGCCCGACGAGGAGACAGAAAAAGCGGGCGAAAGCGGGCCGCGCGGGCGCATTTCACGCTATGCCTGGGGCGATGACTATCACGAAGTCATCAAACCAAAGCTGCAACAGTTCGCGGAATGGCTGCGCGCCTATGCTCGCCAGGAACTGGGCGAGGAGGCGCAAACTCGTCTGTTCGTCGATACCGGGCGCATGGTTGACCGGGCGGTAGCGCAGCGAGCGGGGCTAGGCTGGTACGGCAAAAACACGAATATTCTGACGAAAGGCTGGGGATCATGGATATTCCTGGCAGAGATCGTGACCAACCTGCCTCTGGTGGCAGATGAGCCACTGAAGACGAGCTGTGGAAGCTGCGAAATCTGCCTGCATGCCTGCCCGACCGGCGCCCTACCGGTCCCCTACGTGCTGGACAATACGCGCTGCATCTCCTATCTCACCATCGAACTGCGCGGCAGCATCCCCATAGAACTGCGTCCCCTGATGGGCAACCTCATCTTCGGCTGCGACATCTGCCAGCAGGTCTGCCCGGTCAACCAGCTTGCAGAGAGACGTCTCGGCCTGCGCGCAGGGGGCGAGCGCGATGGACAACGCGGGCGGCAACTGCCGCTCATTCACGTGCAACCGCGCCGCGAGTTCCAGCCGCGACCGGGCATCGGCAGCAGCCCGGAACTTATCCCGCTCCTCTCGCTGACAGAAGAGGAATTTCGCGAACGTTTCCGGCACAGCCCCATCAAACGGGCGAAGCGGCGCGGCTTCTTACGTAATGTCTGCGTCGCGCTCGGCAATAGCGGGGACCCGCGAGCCGTTCCGGCGCTAATCAATGCGCTGCACGATGAAGAGCCGCTCATTCGCGGCCACGCCGCCTGGGCGCTCGGGCGCATCGGCGGCGAGTCTGCGCGTCAGGCCCTCTGCGAGGGCCTGAACAACGAGAACGACGAAGAGGTGCGCAAAGAAATTCGCTGCGCCCTCAGCATGCTCGCACAGTAACAGGCGGCCTACAGCGCAGTTCACCTGCCTGGAGCTGCCTGGCGAGGGTAGGGGCGACTCCCAGAGGCGTTAACGTAAGCCAGTGCCAACGCCGGGCAGGCCACCCGCCAGGGATGGCCCTACTATATACGCGGCGGTCGTGCCGCCTGGGGAGCCGCGTCTCTAGACCGCCCCAGGCAGGCCAGCCGCCAGGGGTGGCCCTCCTCTAGACGGGCGGCTTGTGCCCCCTGGGGAGCCATCGTCTATAGTAGGGCCACCCCTGGCGGCTGGCCTGCCTGGCCTTCGCACGGGCTTCAGTTAACGCTTATGGGGGCGGCCCTGGTGGTCGCCCTGGACCTTCATCCTTAGCAACCTCGCTTTAGAATGCCGTCGGCAAACCTGTGCGCGCCGGTAACGAGCCGGTAAAGACGACGCGATCATTGTCGGAAGTGCGCGTGCCTCCGAGGAGGCTGAGGCCGCTGGCGGTGTAGAGGCTCTCCTGGAAAACGCCGCCGCTCGGCGCGCTGGCGACGACGATGCCGGGGAAGGCCAGACCGTTCGAGATGGAAGTGGACATATAGTCTCCCACCATGTAGCCCTGATCGGTGCTGGCAAGCCAGGTGACGGTCATCGGCCCCGCTAACTGCGTCGGCGCGCTCCAACTGCTGCCGCCGTTGGTGGAAGAGACAAAGCCCACGTCCAGTTTGCAGGTCGAGACCGAGCAGGAGGCTGTGGGGTAGTAGTAATAGACGAGCGCGAGGTGCGTACTGGTTCCCTTCGTGTGCGGGTCGACGGCAATGCCGGGCAGGAAATGGTCGATATGGCTGCCAACCGCGTCGATAGGAATGCGCTTGACGGCAGACCACGTCGTGCCGTTCTTTGAGGTACTCATCACAATATCGTTGGCGCTGCAACCGGACTCGAAGCGGCAATCTTCCCACACCACGAAGACCTTACCGGCGCCGTTGATCTCCGCCGAGGGCAGCGGGCCGGAACGCAGGCTGCCGCCCTCAATAAACGAATGGATAGTGGCGACGGTGACGGTGCTGCCCCAGCTGCTGCCGCCGTTGGTTGAGGTGAAGGAGAGAATATGTCCTTCCCCGGCATCATCGATGGGAACAATCACGGTGCCATTGGGCTGCACAAGGGGCTGGCCGCCGATACCGGTGGCATGGTTGGCGGTGGTCAGAGCCGCGCCCCAGCTGCTGCCGCCATTGGTGGAGGTACTCATGAGAATCAGGTTGCCGTTGCCATTGTCATCCCACTCGACGTAGCAATGGCCGTAGTAGGGGCTGCTGGCTTTCGTATCGCAGGCGATCCAGTCTTTATCGAAGAACGCGCCGGAACCGGCAGACTGCACCACGACCGGATTGCTCCACGTCAGCCCGCCATCGGTTGAGAGATTGACGATGACGGCGGCCCCGTAGACCGAACTACCGGAGGTTGAGAGCGCGAGCGAGGCGATCAGCCAGGTATGGTGCGCGGGATCATAAGCCACCGCAGGATCGCTCAGGCGAGCATAGGGACCGGCGGGCGTCGAGTACGGCGTGGTAGCCGGCAAGAAGCCATGTGTCCACGTATTGCCGCCATTGGTCGAAGTGGCCCAGCCGATATTGGAGGCCCCGCCATCGTAAAAGCGGCCTACCTGTACAGCAGCAACAATAGTTGAGCCAAACGAGTAGGTATCCGGCTCGACCTCAGTCTGGTGCTGGCTGGTCGTGTTCGTATACGGGTCGCTGCTCAACTGCACAAGCGAGGCAGCGGAGGCGCGCAGAGCGCCGCTGAGCGAGAAAACGAGGGTAAGGGCGAGCGCAAGCAAGAGGGCGGCGCAGCCGCGCCTGCTCAGCCGAAATACGGTTGACATAATGCAGTCTCCTCTGACGAGTGTTTCAGGATTGGCATATTGAAATGGCATTCCCCTCGCCTGATTATAACCCGAACCGCCGCCAGTTCACCAGCAACCTGCTCAAAAGTACCGGTACCGGCAGGTAGAAGGCATCGAAAACAGTGAGAACACAGGAAAAGCGCGTGAAAAAGGCAACAAAAAGCCCTCTGCGCTGACGAACATCAGCAGAGAGGGCTTTATTGTGTCTGTCTCACCTTACTGGACGTTATAATGAGACTTGTGATAGTAGACCATACCCTTGCCCAGCACCTTTACCGGCTGAAGCTCTTTGAGCATGATGGCCTCACCGCACTTCGCGCAGATACGGCTGGTCAGATGGTTGAGTTCCTCGCGGTTCGCCAGCGAGGCACGGGCCGTCTTTGAAAGTTCACCCTTCTTCGGCATGAAACGATACTCCCTTCGCCAATCTTCTATCCTGGAAACGAAACATTCAGTTATGGCGCTCGCCCTTCTCACGAAGAGGCAGGCCCACATACATCAGCCATAAGTATACCATAGCCGCCCCCACCTGTCCAACCAGGAGCGGCAGTCAGTTTTCACATCACCCGTTTATACTAACACGAGCAACCAGGACGATATTCCCCTTGTGACGGGCAAGCTCATCTGCTATACTGCTGCACAGGAAGCGGCCCGTATACACGCGGAGCCGCTATCACTTGCCCTATTTTTGAGATTTTCGCAAAGGAGCAACATTATCATGGCTGAAGAGACAAAACCCACGATTATGGCCGAGAAAGATGGCCCGTACTACATCCAGAACGCGAAAGGGCTGATCTTGCTGGATAGCGACGGCAACCCCTTTGAGATCACCGAGGACGAGATCACCCTGTGCCGCTGCGGGCAATCGCGCACCAGGCCGTTCTGCGACGATAGCCACCTGCGCACGCATTTCCAGTCCGAAGTGAAAGCGCCAGAGCCGCCCCAGGCGTGAGCGACCAGACACCAGAGCAAGGGCGATGCTATGGAACCTGTTCCGTAACATCGCCCTTTTTGCTGGCAAAAAAACCGGGAGTCCAGATTCCTGAACTCCCACGAGAATACTCATTAAATACGCCCTACGTGTTACAATCCCGATCGGGATAGCTACAAAGACGCACTACTAGCAAAAACTCCATATACCGGCTACAATAGACAGTGGTCGGAGAGGCATCCGTTATCCTCTTCATTTAGTATAACGATCCGACGAAGGCGTTGTAACGGATTTGCTCCAGCATTCATGGCACAATGGCCAGAAAAAAGGATGAAGGCGAAACAGGATTGCTCTTGCCGCCTGCTAACGACGAGGTTAGCAATAATCCGCGCGAGGAATCGCACGCACAAAGCATGTGGAGGAAAGAATACTATGAATGTACGGGTATTGACGGAGAAGGACGCGGAGGCGTTCTGGAAGATTCGCCTGCGAGCATTGCAGGAGGACCCGGAGTCGTTTGGCGCGTCTTACGAGGAGATTCTTGAACGGGGGATCGCGGGCAGCACGCCGGGGCTGAGCAGGCGCGAGGGTATGGCCGAAGATGTGACTTTTGGCGCGTTCGATGAGAAGGGGCAACTGGTGGGCATCGCCAGTTTCCGCCGCGAGGAGGGGGCCAAACGGCGACATAAGGGCATCATCTGGGGCATGTATGTTCCCAGAGAACTGCGCGGCCAGGGTATCGGCAAGGCGCTGCTCGAGGCGGCCATCGATTATGCGAAGGGTTTGCCCGGGCTGGAACGCATCAATCTCGCCGTCGTGCTGACCAGCAAAGAGGCGCGCCTGCTCTTCGTCGCGCACGGCTTCGAGACCTACGGACTGGAACGCCAGGCGCTCAAGCTGCACGACCGCTATTTTGATCAGGAACTCATGACGCTGCCTCTGAGGAAGAGCTAATTGCGTCGGCAATCGGCGCCTGCAGGGTCCATCTAGCCTATTTTTGAGAGATACGGTATACTTCTTCCATATTCCGGCAGAAGTGAGGCTGTTTGTTATGGCTGTTTCACGAGCGATGGGCAATGGCAATGGCAACGGGAACAATCGAAGTGATTCGATTGATACGGGGCAGGTGCTGGCGAGTTTCCGGCAGGCGGTGATCGAGCGGTTCCAGATCAGCATTGATAACCGGCAGTATGGCTATCGGGACTATCTGGCCTTGCCGGTGGGCGAGCGCAGCAACGACGAGGCGGATGCCGTCGATGCGCGGTTTGCGCAGGCGACACTGGAATGGTTAGGCTTTGCGCCGCCAGATTGGAGCTATAACCGACCACAGGCAGGGCAGAAGGCAAACCGGCCCGATTATGCGGTCAGCGCGCTCCTGGGGACAGCCTTTATCTGGGAAGATAAGAATAGCACGGCTGAGCTGAGCGAGGAACACCTGCGGCAGATGCGGCGCTATTGCAGCGGCACGGCAGGGTACGCCGTCTGGTGCAATATGCGGCGCATCCTGGCCGTGCGCTTCATCTCCAGCGACTCGCTGCGCTACGAGACGCTGGCCGATATCGCGGTGGAGCGACTGGCGGGCGGGCAGGCCCTCTCACGCGAACTGCTGGAGGCTGAGGCCACGAACCTGGCGTTGTTCAAACTGCTGTTCGGCAAAGAGCGTTTCACCCGCTTCAGCCAGCTAGCCGACAGAATCGCCGTTGATGAGAAGACGTTTGAGCGCGCGGCTATTCCCCTGAGCGGGCAGCAGGCGAAAGAACACTTCATCGCCGAGAGCCGTCAATCGCTCGATCACCTGCGGCTGGCCGCGCTCTCGCTGATTCAGAAGTCGCTGGCATACTACGCCACCTCGGAGGCGGAAGAGCAGGCGCTGCAGCAGGAATGGCGGGACGAACTGGCGGCCTTTACCGACCGACTGGGCTACGATGCCATTCGCCAGCCCGTCCTTGAGGCCATCCAGCAACTGACGCCGGGGCTGGGCGAGATCACGGCGCATGATATCTATCGCGTCAAGCAGGTGCTTGAGCGGGCGGTGGGAACGCGCAGGCTCTCGGTGGCCTTGAATACGCTATTTGAACACTGGCTGGAACGCGCCATCCATATCAATGGCGCGCTGCTCTTACGGCGTTTTCAGTCAGCGGAACACGCGCGCGTGGCTCATGCCTACCGTATCTGGAGCGAGCGGCAGAGCGACCGGGAAGATGTGAAGCCGGAAGTATTCGCCGAACAGGTCGCGTATGTCTTCTTCATTCAGTTGCTGCTGGTCAGAGTGCTGGAAGATAAACAGGTGCTGCGCCCGCGCATGGCGAGCGACGGCGGCTTTGCGGACTGGCGCGGCTACGTGCAGAGACACTTTCAGGAACTCGAAGGCATCGGCATCCTCAACCAGAACTATTTTAGCCTGCTGGCGCTCAAAGCCGGCCACTACTACCTGCATTTCTTCCAGCAGGCCGTCTTCGACTGGTTCATCCCCGACGATTTTCTGCTACTGGAAACGCTCGAATTCCTCTGCCGCTACAACTTCCAGCAGGTTGACAGCGATATCATCGGCTTCACTTACGAGGAATACATTGACCGCACGGCGCGCAACCGCAAGGGCCATTTCCTGACCCGCGACGAGGTCGTCGACTACATGCTCGACCTGCTCGATTATCAGGGGCCGCAGGTGCTGGAACGGCGCATCTTCGACCCGGCCTGTGGCAGCGGCAGCTTTCTGGTGCATGCAGCCGCGCGCTACCGACAGGCCCTGGTCACGGCGTTGTGCCGCCAGCATGGCCTGCCCGCCAGCGAAGCGGCGCTGAACGCCAGCGGCGAACTGCGGCTGGAACTGGCGCGCCGCTACCTGAACGACCTGACAACTTATTTCTTTGGCATGGAACTCAACCCCTTTGCCTGCTACCTGGCGGAGATGAACCTGCTGATTCAGGGGCTGGACGATCTCTTCGTGCTGCAACAGGCGGGGCAGGCGCACCCGATTGAACGCTTCCACATCTACAACAGCGATAGTCTGGACGTGCCGCGTGAGGTGCTGGACAGCGCAGATGTAACAGGCGCAGGGACGGTTCTGATCCAGGACTGGTTAAGCGAGCGGCTCGTCGATGAAGCCTACCCCCTCAAAGCGCGGCTGGACGATTACGCGCCCGGATTCTTCTACATCATCTCCAATCCGCCGTATGTCAGCAGCAAGCAGGAAGAGTTCGATGCGAGCCGCTACCGCAACGCCGCCTTCTATAAAGCCATTCTGGGCGGCGATACCAACCTCTACCTGCTCTTCCTGCGCCTGGGCCTCTACTACCTGGCCGACTACGGGCAGATGATCTTTATCCTGCCCTTGACGCTCTTCGGCGACAGAAGCGCCAGCGCAGCCCGCAAGCTGCTCAAAACGCCGCCTTTCAGCCCGGCGGCGCTCGTGCGCTTCTATCGCGGCGATATCCTCTTCCCCGGCGTCGATCAGGCCGTTGGCATCGTGCGCATCAACCGTTCTACTCCCGTCGATACGCTCGTCGTCAGCGGAGGCTATACCGTGCAGGAGGCGCGCGCGGCACAATTCTCCATACCCGCCGCCGACATCATCGATGCCGTGCCACAGAATCATATCTGGCAGGGCAACTGGCTGGTGATACAGAGCCAGGAAAGCCTGGCCATCTGGCGGCACATCAAACACGTCAGCGCAAATCTGGAACGGCAACTGGGCGCGCTGCTCGACGAGACATTTGAGCGCAAACAGGGCGATGTCAACGCCACCTACCTCAATCCCCTGCGCCTTGGGCCTGGCAAGGGCAGCTTTGCCAAAGGGGACGTGGCTATTTATAAGGGAGAAAATGTACGAGCGTTCGCCCCACTTCCGGTCTTGCCAGCAGATTGGGCTAGGCCAGTGCAGGAAAGTAGTGAAACATTGCCAGGAGAAACCCTGAGTGTATCCTCAACCATTGAACAAATCAAGCAGATTACCGGCGTTGAGAAAGGTATGGTTGTAAGACAGGTAGCACGCCTGAACACGCGAGAACGTTTGACAGCATCATGGTTTGAAAGACAGGCTTCTCAACCATTTGCTTTCACCAACGAACTCTGGCGTATGATTCTCAAAGAGGAAGCTTCTGAAGAGATGGGGAAGGCGCTGCTGGCGCTGCTTAATAGCAGCGTGAGCGCGTATATTGTCAACCTTTTCTCGACCAATAACCATGTCAGCAAGGATGAGTTGGATCGCCTGCCCATCCCTGAGACGCAGACGATGCCGGTGACACAACTGGCGGCGCTGGCCGATGAACTGCTCGGCAAACGCGCGGGGCTGGAAAGGGACTTCGTCGAGCCATATGCCGCGCGCCTGCCAGATTTCGACGAGGGGACGGTCTACCTGCCACCATCTGCCGTGCTGGCGGCTTCGCGGCTGCCCAGAGTGAGCTTGCAGGCGCTGGTCTTGCGCGGGCTGGTGAGTAATAACGGCCCGGTCAACGGGCGCATCCGCGCGCTGCGCGCGCGAAACGCAATAGCGACCCGGCTTGCCCCCACAGACCGCAATAGCGCGGCCTTTGCGCAGGTATTGCAACTCTTCCTGAGCGAGCCGGAGCGTGAAAACGAGACCTGGGCGCAGGCGCAAAGCTGGCAATTGCCCGACACGGTCGCGGCAAGCGCCTGGCTTGATAACTATAGCCGTCTCAGTCAGCAAGCCCAGGCAGCCTGGGAAGACTGCATCGCCCTGCATCGCCGCATCGATGACCTCGTCGCCGACTGGTATGGCTTCGATGCCCCCATGCGTCAGGCTATTGCCGAAGGACTCCCCTGGGCAAAGAGACGCTAAGACGGTGGCGGGCCGATCCCCATAGGCGTGAACTGAAGCCAGTGCGAGCGCCAGGCAGGCCACCCGCAAGGGGTGGCCCTACTCTATACGACCCCTCCACAAGCCGCACGAACGCATCGTATATAGTAGGGCCATCCCTTGCGGGTGGCCTGCCGGGGTGGCCTGCCGGGGGCAACCTACGGTGGCCTGCCGGGGGTGGCCTGCGCAGAATAGTCGCTTATTCTCGATACTCGAAAGCGGTGCGCGCTATCTCTCTCATTTTGCCGTCTTTGACGCCCATATAGAGCTGTTGCAGGCGGTAGTTGCTCATGTCGCCGCCTTCAGAGGATTGCGGCCAGAGGGTGAGCAGGGCAATGGCGTTCTGCATCAACAGATCGTGGGGGATGTGTTTTGCCCCCCAGGGCCGCAGCAGCGGCAGCATGGCTATATGCAGCCCGCCGTAGAAGAGACGTTTGATGGCGGATTGGCCGCGAATCAGGTCGCTATTGCCCTTGCTCAGGGTGTTGCGGAACGGGCTGGCGACGAGCTGGTAGAGGGTGGCGCGTTTCTTCGTGGGAAACAGGGTTGTGCGCGCCTGCGCGGCGTAGGAAAAGTGGACATCGCCGGAGAGGATGATGAGGTCGCGCTGGCGTGTGGCGAGCAGGCCGACCAGTTCGTGCCACGTGTCTGAGAAGACGGGCCAGTGATCGAAGCTCATATGTTGAGCAAGCTGGCGCTGCAATGCTGCCAGCAGATGCGCGGGCTGGCGCAGAAGGCCACGTTGGAAGGGGCGTATCCCCGCCAGGTATTCGGTAAGGCCGATAGCGGGCGGCAACAGGGCCGGAACCGATGAGACGAGCATCACGGTAGTAGAGGCATGGGCTTGCAGCCAGCATCGCAGTTCTTCCATCTGTTTCTGGCTCATAATGCGCGCCGGGGCCTCCTCCGTCTTGCTGTGGAAAGCGACCGGGCGGTCGGCGCGCACATCGGCGACGAAGATGGGCGGCGTGGTGGGAATCTCGTAATGCCAGTGCGGCGTGATTTCGCCATACACGGCCTTGCTCATCCATGCACGCAATGCGTCAAGCACATCTTCTCCGCTTCGCGCGGCCTGCTGCATCAGCGCGAGCAGGGGATGCTCGTTTACCGATTGCGCGCAGAGGTTGCCCCAGCCCTGATAGACCCAGTAGGCGACCAGCCCATCAACCAGCGTCTGCTCCAGCCCCCTGCGTAGCGCCTGTGCCAGCCAGGATGGCGCAATATTCCAGCTATTGGTAATTTCGTGATCGTCGAAGATCATATACGTCGGGAGCGCAGCCAGCGCCTGGCGAACACCGGCGTCTTCCATCCAGGCTTCTTCATACAGCGCCGTAAATTCCTCAAACGAGTGAGCGCCGGGCGGGAGTGAGCTTTCCACAGGCGTGCGCCGCTCGCTGTTAACCGCCTTCTTGCGTCTTCTCATGCCCTCATCGGCATAAATCTGGTCGCCGATGAGCAGCAGGAGACGGGGCCAGAGCGTTTCGCGTTCGTCAAAGGTAGTTTGCAGCCATGTTCCGAAGGCGCTGAGGGTATCAGGGCCGGGTGCGGAAAGGTTGCGACAGGAGCCGTAGGCTAAACGCAGCGGCTGGCCTTCGCCGGGCAGGTCGAGCGTGCGAAAACACTGGATGAGCCGCTGCTGCGCCCCTGTAGAGGGGAAAGATGATGGCGCGACCGCTGCTGGCTCTCCAGATGCTAATATGGGAGTGAGGGTATAGGCATACCAGGTAGCGGGTTGCAGGTCGGTCAGACGGAAAAGCGTGTAGTGATGGCCGCCGACGCATAGCGTGCGCGCGCGAGTCGATCGCGTAAGTGGTATGGCAGCCTGCTCTTGCACGGCCTGTTCAGGTACAGCCTTCAGTTCCACCTCACCGGCTGCTGTCCATTCGCACCAGACCGCCGCGCTTTCAGCACTCACGGCGCGCACAAGCGGCCCTACTCGTAGCTGCATCACATCCTGCTCCCTTTCGCTGGCTTAGCCGGACGCCCCGACCACGCAGGCATATTATACGTGATAATACTTGCTTTGACGAGGGGTCAGTTTTTTATCAGTTTGACGATCTGTTGTGTTGTGATGGAAAAATTCCCGAAAAATAGCTCTATTGAGACTTGTCGATGTATCCTTTCATCGGGTATGCTTTCTATACCACTATGATTGCCGGGGAGAGGGCAGCAAGAGAAGCGATGGAAGGAGGCGCAAGCGTGGGGTCGTTTGATAGGAATTCTCAGGGTGGTCGGGTAGAGATAGCTTTGCCCACATCCCCTGTACCGGATAGATATGTCATAACGCAGCAGGTAGACACGTGCTGGCTGGAAATGGCCGAAGCCAGCTTTGAAAAGCAGGCCTACGAAGAGGCGCTGGCCGCCTTTCACCAGGCGCTGGAGCTTGAACCAGGCTCGCCGTACATCTGCACCCGCATCGGCGACACACTCCTCCAGTTAGCGTTGTATGAAGAGGCGCTGGCCGCCTTTGAGCAGGCGCTGCAAGACGCAACCGATACGGCCTGCACGCTGTACGCCACGAATTGCATGGGTACGGCGCTTTACCGGCTCGGTCGCTACGAAGAGGCGCGCGCTGCGTATTCCAGGGCCATTGAACTCGACCCCGACGAGGCCATTTTCTACTACAATCTGGGGCTGGTTCTGACCTGCCTGAACCGGCAGCAGGAGGCAATCGCGGCCTTTGAGCGGGCGCTGGGCATCGACTCTGACGATCCATATACCTGCAACGGGCTGGGCAATAGCCTCTTTCGCTTGCAGCAGTACGAGCAGGCCCTTGCCGCCTATGAGCGGGCGGCGGCGCTTGACCCCACCGAGGGCGTTTTTCACTACAACCGGGGCAAAACCCTGACGCTGCTCAATCGCACCGAGGAGGCCCTGGTGACCTACAAACAGGCCATCGAACGCGACCCCACAGATGCGCAGGCATATCACGCTATGGCGGATGTCTTCTTCACCATGCACTGCTACGAGGAGGCGCTGATTGTCTATCGCCAGGCGTTGCGCTGCGCTCCCTCAGACGCGGGAATCTGTTATAAGCTGGGGTTGACTCTCATGCGACTTAACCGGCCCAGGGAGGCCCTGGCCGCCTTCGCGCGCGTCACCCGGCTGGAACCGAGCTATGCCCCCGCCTACACGCAGATGGGACACGTCCTCTACTATCTTGAATGCTACTACGAAGCCCTCACCGCTTTCAGGCGCGCCATTCAGCTTGACCCTTCAGATGCCTGGGCGCACTACGGGCAGGGCAATATCCTGCGCGACATCGGCTGCGAAAAGGACGCCTTTCTCTCCTACAGTCGCGCCGCCAGGCTCGACCCGCTCTGCGAACCGGCTCATCACTGGCGCGAGCGGATGCGTCTCTACCTGATAAAAGGCAAGGACTGGCGTTCGGTTGCTCAGAAACCCTGAAAGAGACTCTGGAAAGGATAGAGCGAACAATGGAATATGGCATTATAGTCCCACATGGCTGGCGACTGGATCTGAGAAACTTTACCGACCCGATTGAGGCGTATGAAGCGATGACGCGAACCGCGCAGGAGGCCGAGGCGCTGGGCTATAACTCGATCTGGCTCTACGATCACCTGCACACCTTCCCCGTTGTCACACAGGACATGCTCTTTGAGTGCTGGATGACGACCGCCGGTCTGGCCCGCGACACGAAGCGGCTGCGCATCGGCCAGCTGGTGACGTGCAACAGCTATCGCAACCCGGCGCTGCTGGCAAAGATGGCCAGTACGGTCGACGTGATGAGTCACGGGCGGCTCATCCTGGGCATCGGCGCGGGCTGGTACGAGGAAGAATATCTTGCCTATGGCTATCCCTATCCGAGTACAAGGGAAAGATTGCAGCGGCTGAACGAGGCTGTGCAGCTTATTCTGGCAATGTGGACACAGGAGCAGGCCAGCTTCGAGGGCAAATACTATCAGATCGAAGGCGCCATCAACTCGCCGAAGGGCGTACAGAAGCCGCATATTCCCCTGCTCATCGGCGGCGGCGGCGAGAAGGTCACGCTGCGGCTGGTCGCCCAGTACGCCGATGCCTGCAATGTCGGCGGCGGCGACATCCCGACGATCAAGCACAAGCTGGACGTACTCAGGCAGCACTGCCAGGCGATTGGGCGCGACTACAACAGCATCTGGCGCACCACGCTCATCGACTACTGCTCTATCGCGGACACGGAAGAGGAGGCGCTGGCAAAATTCACGCCGGAGGAACGCGCTGACGAGGACATCATGAGCGGCGCGCTCGTTGGCACACCGGACACGATTCGCCAGCGCCTGGCCGCCTATGAAGAGGTCGGCATCCAGGAAACCATTCTGCGCTTCGTCGACGCTCCTGAACTGGACTCGCTGCGCCTGTTCGCAAAGGTGTTTATCTCCAGACAATAGGAAAACACAGGAAACCGGTATATAATGATGAGGGAACAAAAGGAACGTTTGTGTCATGCTGAGTAGAGCGAAAGGAGCGACGAGCAATGGCTTACGAACTGATTTTGCTGGAATTTGAGGGCGATTTCGCCACGATTACGATGAACAACCCGAAGCGGCGCAACGCGCTCTCGCTCAAGCACATGCTTGAACTGACCGATGCGTTTCGCAGGGTGGGAGACAGCCCCGTGCGCGGGGTGACGCTGGCGGCGAACGGGCCGGTCTTCTCGGCTGGCCACGATTTTGCCGATATGGTGGGACAGGACCTCATCGCCATGCGCAAGCTGCTGCGCGTCTGCACCACGCTGATGGAGACGATTCAGGAGATTCCGCAACCGGTGCTGGCGCGCGTGCAGGGGCTGGCGACTGCCGCAGGCTGCCAGCTCGTGGCGACGTGCGACCTGGCGGTGGCCTCGACGGAGGCAGGCTTTGCCACGCCGGGCGGCAAGGGCGGCTGGTTCTGCACCACGCCGATGGTGGCAGTCAGCCGCAGCATCGGGCGCAAGCGGGCGCTGGAGATGCTGCTGACGGGCGAGGCCATCGACGCGCAGACGGCGGCGGACTGGGGACTGGTCAACCGCGTCGTTGCCCCTGAGCGGCTCGTGGAAGAGTCGCAGAAACTGCTGGCGGCGGCCACGCGCGGCAGCTTCTTCTCCAAAGGCATCGGCAAGCAGGCATTCTACGCGCAGATCGGCCTCTCCCAGCACGATGCATACGCCTACGCGCAGGAGGTCATGGCGGCAGCTTCCCAGATTCCTGATGCGCAGGAAGGCATGCAGGCGTTTCTGGAGAAGCGCAAGCCGCATTTCCAGCAACCAGAGTGACTATTCTCTGTTCTGTTGCGTGGCTTCCTGTCGTTGTCTCACATCATCGATAGTACCCGCCATGTAGAAGTATTCTTCGCGGATGGCATCATAGCGGCCCTCAAGGATTTCTCTGACGCCGCGCACCGTCTCTTTGAGGGAAACATACTTGCCCTCGACG
Source organism: Chloroflexota bacterium (assembly GCA_902810755.1). Next base: position 22,121 of record CADDYT010000052.1, on the reverse strand, counting down.
CCGGTGAAGGGCTGGGCGACATGCATGGGCTGCGTCAGGAAGCGTTGCAGCTTACGCGCGCGCGCAACGGTGATCTTGTCCTCCTCGGAGAGTTCTTCGATGCCGAGCAGAGTGATGATGTCTTGCAGGTCTTTGTAACGTTGCAGGACACGCTGCATATCCCTGGCGACGGTGTAGTGTTCCTCGCCTACGACGGCGGCGTCGAGGATGCGACTGGTCGAGGCCAGCGGGTCGATGGCGGGGAACAGCGCCTGCTCAAAGAGCGAGCGTTCCAGCACGATGGTCGAGTCGAGATGGGCGAAGGTCGTGGATGGAGCCGGGTCGGTGTAGTCATCGGCGGGAACGAAGACAGCCTGCAACGAGGTGATGGAGCCGGTGCGCGTCGAGGTGATGCGCTCCTGCAACTCGCCCATCTCCTCGGCCAGATTGGGCTGGTAACCCACCGCCGAGGGCAGGCGACCGAGCAGGGCCGAGACTTCCGCGCCCGCCTGCGTGAAGCGGAAGATGTTGTCGATGAAGAGCAGGACATCCTTGCCCTCCACATCGCGGAAGTATTCGGCCATTGTCAGCGCCGTCAGGGCCGTGCGCAGGCGCGAGCCGGGCGGCTCGTTCATCTGCCCGAAGACCATCACCACGCGGTCGATAATGCCGCGCTCGATCATCTCGTGGTACAGATCGTTGCCCTCGCGCGTGCGCTCGCCGACGCCTGCGAAGACGCTGTAGCCGCCATGATTGAGCGCGATATTGTGAATCAATTCCTGAATAATGATAGTTTTGCCGACGCCCGCGCCGCCGAAAGCTCCCACCTTGCCGCCCTTCATAAACGGACATACCAGGTCAATCACCTTGATGCCCGTCTCCAGAACCTGCATACTTACCGGCTGGTCTTCCAGAGTGGGCGCGGGCCGGTGAATGGGATGCGTGGGCGCGTCCGTCACCGGGCCTTTGTTGTCAATCGTCTCCCCCAGCACATTGAAGATGCGCCCCAGCGTCTTCGGCCCGACCGGCACAGAGATGGGCCGCCCCAGACTGACGACCTCCACGCCGCGCTTGAGGCCATCGGTCGGCCCCATCGCCACGCAGCGCACCCAGTTGTTGCCCAGCAACTGCTCAACCTCCAGCGCCAGTTCGCCCTCGCCGTCCGGCGAGCGCAGCAGCAACTCATCGTAAATTTCAGGCAACTGCCCCGCCGCAAACTCAATATCTACTACCGCGCCCATCACCTGTACAATCTTGCCTTTTATCTTTGTCGAAACAGCCATGCCTTGCCCTCCCTGCGTGGGCGTGTCATGCTTCGCTCGCGCTCAGCATGACACGCCCGTGACTCTTTTCTATAGCTTGCCGATATTCATCATTCCACAGGAAACTGTACCGCAGGAGGACGCACTGCACCTGACCGAAATGACGTAATCTGCCAGACGATGGGCAAAAGGGAGAAACAGGGATGGGATAGGCAAAATAACGTAAGGGCTATGTAGAGCATCCATGACCAATCGTCACCAGTATGGCATGCTGGTGACGATTTTTGAAAAGCAACCGGGATGAGGAGTCAGTCATCAACGGGCAGACGACCCGATGGCATCGGAGGCTTCCAGCCATGACCAACATACAGTCTGGCCTGCTCATGCCTGGAAAAGCCCGGCAGGGAATCGTCATGACGGGCAGATTGGTCATAGTACGACGGGTGGTTGCGCGTCGAAGGAATATCGTTCTCGTCGAGTTTGAGATAGAGACAGGAAGCCAGCCAGTCTATCACGCGCCTGAGCAGTTTCATCGTTATGATTCCTCCGCTGAGAGACAGACAAAAGCTACTTTCTGACGGTAGAACAGGTACATAGGAGCAGTATATCACAGATGCAGAGCTTTTTCTATACAGGCAAGTAAGTCATCGAGATTAAAGGGTTTGAGAATGACAAGAACCCCGTGAGAAGTTAGATAGCCTTGCTGCTGGCGTATCCTGTCCAGAGCAGCAGTACAAAGGATAACAGGAATGGAGGCTGTGGCAGGGAATAGCTTCAGCTTTTCGAGCATCTGCCAGCCGCTCACCTCACGGTTGCCCAACATGATATCCAGAAGAATGAGATCGGGCTTGACCTGCTCAATCTCCCTCAGATCTTCAATAGCAGAGGAGTACACAATCACCTCGTAGCCCTCTTCGGTGAGCAGCGTGCGATACAGCTCTAGCAGTTCCTGTGAATCATTGACGACCAGGATACGTTTCATAGCTGCTATCTCCCCCCTTACCCTCGTAGTCAGGGGACTATCTTGCTTCTAGGTATCATCCGGCATATATGTTGTTTTCTGGCCTCCCTGTTTGCAAACCCGACCAGACGAAATAGTTTCTCTCCAACTAAAGAAGACCTGGAAATATTCCAGCAATCTCTCTGGAATACTTCCACTTATATCACGCAGTTCAAACAAGGAAGTTTCAGGGGGATAGGAAAAATATTCCCGTTTTGCTCGTCCTTGATGAAACAGTTCTACGTCAGTATGCCCAATAGTGATTCTATCCAGATAAATGTAGGTTCATCGATCGGGGCTTTATCTCTACGCCTCAGGCAAAGAGATTCTGTGTAGGCACGTAACCAACCTTCAGCCAGTTCCCTCTCTGTGACTCCTGCTATCTGGCTGCGAAGAAACTGCTCATGTACCCATTCATCAAGTGTCAGGATGTGAACTTTGACGCCGAACTCTTCCTCAACTGAACACTGAGCGGATTAAGAGTCGGAAATGCATATGGAATTAACACATGATGTGCAGGAATCTGGCTATTTGTATACGAACTGCGAACCTCGTATCCCGCTGCTCGCAATCTCAGCAAAGCATCAACGGTTTTATCGAGAGGTAGCTCCCAGAGATCGGCCAGATTCTCAAGCCTGAGGATATGGCGCACACCAATCCCTGCCAGGACGTTTTGAATAGCCTTCCATCCATGAAGATCGTTCGAATTTATCCGGGCAGTTTCTAATCTTGTCAGTTTGATGGCTATTGCAGGTTTATAGTGATAGTAACCGTTCAACTGGACTAAATCAGCTTTGATACCCTCCCTGACAAGATAATGCTCAAAAGCTTTCCAGGAAGCAGTGAACAGGTGTGATGATAACGACTGGATAAGGAGGCGAACACTTTTTGCCGGTATTTTCCAGCTTGCTGTTGGAAAAACCTCAATCACCAGAGCAGGGTCAGCGAAATGCTCCTCCGGCTTTCCCACATCTATCTCGATCTGTTGATCTCGCTGAATGATGGAAAAGGCTATATTCCACGAATACACCGGGGTATGTTCATCTTTGACAATCCAGGTGAAGTTGGGTCCAAGATAGGCGATAAAGAAGTTGGAGGGGTTGTTATCTACTTCTGTATCCTCTGGCTGCCTGGTCGGTATGGCTGATGCCGAAGAAAATTGCCGGGCAATCGCCTCTTTTGCCTTCTGCTGATAGTGAGCGGTCAACAATGCTTTTCGACTTCTGAAGCCCAGTTTATCCTGTGGCGAAAGATAGTCAAGTCTGAAAGGCAACGATAATTTAAAGAGCTGGTCCACGATACTGATTGCCAGAATCCTGCCAAACTGGGGAGGTACCGACTTCCCAATCTGTTGTATGGCTACCTGCCGTCCTCCTGTGAGAATATAATCATCAGGGAAAGTTTGCAATCTCTTCAGCTCTTCAACGCTGAATGGCCTGTTTTCCCAGTGGAAAGGGCCTGTGTACTGCCCTCCCTGCGCTTTTATCGTTCGCACCGGCATATCGGGGTCTGCCTTGTACAGCAAATCTGAGAACTTGGACCGCCAGGAAAAGAGAGGTGATGGGTGTCCCATTTTCTCTGTATAAAAGCTATAGTTCAGCCCCGGCGGGATATCGCGCAATAAATGCCCGTGTCGTCCATTAATCGGCCCTGGCTTTATTCCTCCAACGTCCTGAACTGCCAGCCCGGCAGTATAATATGGGCGTTGATCCAGGCTATCCGGGCCATGTGTGGGTCGGGGGAAAGCAAATCTACCGTTACGACTACCTACGATGATGAGTCTTTCTCTTTGCTGCGGAACACCATAATCGGCAGCATCTAAGATGCGAAAGCTAATCGTGTAGCCGACTTTCTCGAAAGCCTTGATAATCTCTTTCCAGGGTTTGCCGCCTTGCGCCCCCAGGATGCCATACACATTTTCAAAGAGGAACCCCACCGGTTGCAGCTTGCTCAGGATGCGTACATACTCTTGAAATAACATGCCTCGCGGGTCATCAAATCCGGCTACTCCGGCAGCTCTTCTGCCTGCAGCGGAAAATGTTTGACAGGGTGGCCCACCAATAATAAAGTCTATATGCAAATCATCTGGCGGATCAAAGTCCTTGATATCCATACACAGTGGTTCTGCCCCTGCTAATCGGCGGCCTTCCTGAGCGTTTGTGCCAAGCGTTTCCACGAAGCGTGTATCAATCTCGACCATCTTGATAATCTGAAATCCTGCATCATGGAAAGCGATATCTAACCCCCCGGCGCCAGAGAACAAACTTAACGTGCGAACAGGGGTGCGAAGAAGTGTCTTCATCCATGCCTGCAAGGCATTGCCGAAAGCATCTGGCCATCCCGGTATATCATCGGCCACATGGAGATAATGAAGCAATGCATCAAAGTAGGAACGGGTACCTGTATTTAGATCAAATTCCTCTGTCCATGCTAACTGAGTTATTGCTTCCAAGTTGTTCTACTTTCTGAAGAGACTTGAGGAGAAGAGTGGGGCGAGAGGGACTCGAACCCTCACGGCCTCGCGGCCAGGAGATTTTAAGTCTCCTGCGTCTACCTGTTCCGCCATCGCCCCTCGTAACGTTGCTCTCCAGGCTCGTCTGTACTGGCGAGCTGAGATCGCCTCTGGAAAGTCTCTTGCTCTAAGCCTGTCTTTCCCGGCTTTAGCCGCCTCAATAATACCATATCTTGTTCGAATTGGAAAGAGGAATTTCTGATTCGAAATCTGATCCCTGAGCATCCTGCGCTGTCTCTTTTGCCTTATGAGTTCTCGTGCTTCTCCTCTTTGCCCGCCAGCAAGATAAGCTCCTCTTCGAGTTGTTGCCAGGCGAGTTTTTCGGCTTCAATGATGGTGAGGGGGCGGGCAGAGCGGGCGGATGCGCGCATGATGGTGGAGATGCGCTGGCTGAAGCCGGTGAGGTGGCGTTCCTGGATGCGGTAATTGGGCATGATGTACAGGTTGATGTCCTGCATGGAGTAGAATTCGGAGGAGTCGAAGATGAGCGAGATGAGCCGGGCGTAACTCTGGATGAGTTTCTGGCGCGGCGCGGGCAGGTAGTTGGGCCGGGCGCAGGAAACAAGCAGGCTCCCGGCTACATCTCCGGCACGCATAATGGGAATGGCTGCCGCGCTTTCTTCCCACTCGACCCAGTGGACAGGGTAAAGTCCTTCGCGCTCGCCACGATGCTGGAGGAAGATAGATTGGCCGTGCGTGACGGTATAGCCGACCAGCGATTCCGCGCCCAGGAAGAGAGCGCGGGAATCCAGACTGGCATCCCAGGGTGGCGTACCGCGCCCCGCACGCACGCGCAGGCTGCGAACCTTGCCATCCTTTGTCGGCGGCATGCACTGCACGATGGTGATAGCCATGCCTGTCTGGTTGGGATCAAGCTGCGCCAGCGCCTGTTGTAGCAGCAGGTTACTGATCAACCAGAATCGTTGCGCATCCGGCGTGGTGGCGTAGGCATTGATCGCTCGCGCGTAGAAGGCGGCGGGAATCTTATCAGATATGCCTGCTATCCGCTCTTCACCGGACATGGAAAAACCGGGAAATTCGGTGGAGACTAACTCCAGCAGGAGGGCGCGATACTCAGGGAGTATCTGGGCCAGGCGACGCAGGGCATGTTCGCGCGGATTGATCTCACCCCTTGCCCACTGCTCAAGAATAGCCGACGTTATCCCCAGTTCGTCGGCGATACGTTGCCGTTTCCGGGGGTCGCTGATAATGTTTCCAAGCAATTGGCGCCATGTCAGCACTTGCTGCATATGTCTCTTTCGTTCCTCTTCGCCTGAGCGAATTTTTGCCGAAAAACCGCCTGTTATCCCATTCATGCTGTATAATAGCAGCTAGAACCGGTAGCGTCAACCAGTTGCTTTAGTGATAAACCGGATCGTTTTTTTTCTCATCTGTGTTGACGTACAATCGTATCTAGGGCATAATACACTTCTGGAAAGTATGAATATCCATTCATCAAGCAGGTAGTAAAGTTGATGGAGACAGGAAGCGAAAACAGGCAGGTTACCCCGCAGGAACTGGTACGCGGGGTATATGATGTCATCGTGGTTGGCGCGGGCCACGCCGGTTGTGAAGCGGCCCTTGCCTGCGCGCGCATGGGTTGCAAGACGCTGTTGATTACGATGAATCTGGATAGCGTCGCGCTGATGCCCTGCAATCCCTCGATGGGCGGCCCGGCAAAAGGACATTTGATCAAAGAGATCGACGCGCTGGGCGGTGAGATTGGACGCAACACGGATCGCACTTTTATTCAGGTGCGCCTGCTCAATACGAGCAAGGGGCCGGCGGTACAGGCCCTGCGAGCGCAGTGCGATAAACAGGCATACCGACTGGCGATGAAGTTCGCGCTGGAGGCGCAGCCGGGCCTCGATCTGAAACAGGCGACCATTTTGCGGCTGTTGAGTCATACGCGCGAAGACGGGCGTCATGTCATTACGGGCGTGGTCACCAGCAATGGCTGGCAATATGAAGCGAGCGCGGTTATCCTGACGACCGGCACCTTTATCAATGGGCGGCTCGTGGTGGGCGAGAAGACGCAGCCGGGCGGGCGCGCCGGTGAGGGACCCGCGCTCGGCATCTCCGACTCCCTGCGGGCGCTGGGGCTGGAGGTGCGCCGCTTTAAGACGGGAACGCCGCCGCGCATTGATGCGCGCAGTATTGATTTCAGTAAGACGGAGCCGCAGCCGGGCAGCCGCGTACCGCTCTACTTTTCACAGGACCTGCGCGCGCGCGAGGATGTCCAGCTTCCCGGCGGTCGCCCCAACCCGATCTACCCGGTCACGGACGAAGACCTGCACGGCTGGCGACCACAGTTACCCTGCTATCTCGTGCGCACCACCGCGCAGACGCATCAAATCATTCGCGATAATTTGCACCGCTCGCCCCTCTACACGGGCATCATCGAGGGCATCGGGCCGCGTTATTGCCCCTCGATAGAGGACAAGATTGTGCGCTTCGCCGATAAGAGTTCGCACCAGATTTTCCTGGAGCCGGAGGGCTGGCGCACGGGTGAGGTCTATGTGCAGGGCATGAATACGAGCCTGCCGGAGGATGTGCAACTGGCTATGCTGCGCAGCATCCCGGCCCTGGAACACGCAGAGATGATGCGTGTGGGCTATGCCGTCGAATATGATTACGTGCCGCCGGAGCAACTGTTCCCGACACTGGAGACGAAGCCGGTCTCCGGTCTCTTCCTGGCGGGACAGATCAACGGCACTTCGGGCTACGAGGAGGCAGCGGCGCAGGGCATTATGGCGGGCATCAACGCCGCCCTGCACGTGCGCGGCGAGAAGCCGTTCGTGCTGGGGCGTCACGAGGCGTACATTGGCGTCCTCATCGACGACCTCGTCACGCGCCCGATGAGCGAGCCATACCGCCTGCACACCTCGCGCGCCGAATACCGCCTGCTCCTGCGCCCGGACAGCGCCGACCTGCGCCTGAGCGGCTATGCCTACCAGTTTGGCCTGATCGACGACGAGCGATACGAGCGGGTAGTGCGCAAGCGCGAGAATATTCAGAGGACCATCGGGCAGCTGGATAGCATCTCTCTCCCTTCGTCGCGCCAGCTTGAGTCCTATGCGCAGGAGCTGGGCATGCCGCCGCTTGGTCAGATGCTTTCCGCGAAGGAGATACTGCGCCGCCCGCAGGTCCGCTACGAGCAGGTGCGCCAGCTTTCGCAGCTTGTCTCCCCCTCATCGCTGGCAGCACTTGACGAAGACACCGCCGAAGAGGTAGAGTTACAGGTGAAGTACGAGAACTATGTGCGCAAGCAGGAGCAGGCCGTGCATCGCACGCAGCGGCTCGAAGAGCAGCTGATTCCGGAAGACATCAATTACGATGACGTCCTGCATATGCGCACACAGGCGCGCCAGAAGCTGTCGAAAATTCGCCCGCGCACGGTCGGTCAGGCTTCGCGAGTAGAGGGAGTCACCCCGGCTGACGTGGCGATTCTCATCATCTTTCTGGAGAAACAGCGCGCCACTTCGCGCTCTCGCTAGCGCCAGCCGCAGAAATCCCCCCCGTCTGCGCTGGCTGGCGGAAGCGATATCACCGACGGTAAGGATGCCGTCGCAATACAGATACCTTATGGATGAGGGGATGTGGTGGAAGAAGTGGCAACATTCCGAAGAGAGGGGAAGAGTCGTGTATATACTTGTCGTTGACGACGACCGTTTCGCCAATACGTTAGTGCAGTTTGTCCTGCACAAAGTGGGCTATGAGGTTGAAGTACTGGATAGCCCGCGCGCTGCCATGCAGATGATTGAGCGCAGAGAGCCGGACCTGCTCATTCTTGACGTGAGCATGCCTCACATCAGCGGGTTCGAGTTATCCCAGAAGCTGCGCGACGAGGGCTATGAGATGCCCATCATCTTCATGACGGCTAAAGACGCTATTGAGGATAAGTTGCAGGGCTTTGAGGTGGGCGCGGACGATTATATTTGTAAGCCCTTCAATCACCAGGAGCTGGTGGCGCGCGTACAGGCTGTCATGCGCAGGGTCAAAAAGATGGGCAGAGAGCATGGCCAGAGCCTGCGCGTGGGGCAGGTCGAATTACTCCCCGCCGAACTGAAGATCGTCATACCCGGTCGCGCGCCCGTCCTGCTGACGCCGAAGGAGATGCAGGTGCTGCGTCTGTTGATGGCAAGCCCCGGCCAGGTAGTCAAACGCGACCAGTTGCTGACAGAAATCTGGAATGAGCGCGACAGCAGCAGCAACATCGTCGATGTCTACATTCGCCGCCTGCGTATGAAACTGGAAGAAGACGCCGACAGACCCACGCACATTATCTCTGTACGCGGTATTGGCTATAAGTTTGTTGCGCAGCACACTCAAAACGGGTCGGAAAAATACACGGGCCATACTCCCCACCCCTCTGCGAGGAAAGGCACGCAGGAAGAGACAGACGATGTGCTGTGATTCCATAAGAGGGGGAAACGGTGCCTGAATATTTTCAGCATGAACCGCAAAAGATCAGGCTCGCCGCGGAGGGAGAGCCTGTGGCCGAGGCGACGCAGCAGCACGCACTGGAACAGTTCATCACGAAGACGGCGGACGCGGTAATCGCTATCGACCGCTCCTTTCGCGTGCGCTACCTCAATCCCGCCTGCAGCGCAGCCATCAACTGGACAGCGGAGCAGGCGATTGGGCGCCCCTGCACAGAAGTTCTCAGGTGCAAAAATCTCAGCCATATGGCGCTCTGCGAAACCGCGCATTGCCCGCTGGTCAAGGCCCTGGAACAGAGGAAACCGCTGCCCAACGAGGAGCTAATCATCGGGGCTGAGCCAGGCTGCGCCTGCGAGGTGTTCACCAGCGTAACACCGGTTGAGATCAGCGGGGAGCCGCATGTCTTCTTCATGGCCCGCGACACGGCGGTGGTGAAAGTCGCCAGCCAGGTGCGCGCCAATTTTGTCTCGATGGTCTCGCACGAACTGCGCACCCCGCTGAATTCCGTTCACGGTTTCATCGACCTGCTGCTACAGGGCCACATGGGCGAGTTGAATGAAGAGCAGCACCTCTACCTCAGCTATGCCCAGGAAGGGGTGCAGCAACTGATCTCCATTGTCGAAGATATTCTCTTCATGACGCGCTCCGATTCGGGCCAGTTTGAAATAAAGCCGCAGGAGGTTAACTTCCGCGTGCTGGCACGGCAGGTGGTGAACAGCATGAAGCCGCTGGCCCTCAAGGCAGGGGTCATTATCTATAAAGATATTCCCACGCCTTTGCCCCTGCTCTACGCTGACCCCGGACGCCTGAAGCAGGTCTTAAACAATCTGGTGGCCAACGCCATCAAGTTCACGCCCCCCGGCGGCACCGTCACCATTCGCGCGCGCCCGCACGACGAGCGTTTCGTCAAAATTCTCGTGGAAGATACCGGCTGCGGCATCCCGCCGGAAGACCGTCCGCACATCTTTGAGCGTTTCTACCAGTCCAACAACAAACAACAATCGAAGGTAGGCGGCTACGGCCTCGGTCTGAGCATTGCCCGGCTCATCGTAGAGCAGCACGGCGGCGAAATCTCCTTTGATAGCGAAATCGATCGCGGCACCACCTTCTCTTTCACGATACCATGTGTCCCGTGAGCGCCACCTGCCCGGCAAAATGGGCAAAACCGGTAAAAAATTTACAGATTTTTTACAATTTTCTGCTTTTTTCATGACATCTGAGCAGTAGTGTTTCTGAGAAGGGTAGGATCGTTATGAGACTGCTGCTTGTTGAGGATGAAATCGATATTGCCAGCGCGCTGGCAGCAGGGCTGCGCCGCCAGGGCTACGCCGTAGATATCGCAGAGGATGGGCAGCAGGCCCTGGAACTGGCAGGCGTAACCGACTATGATTTACTGATCCTGGACCTCAATTTACCGAATATGGATGGATTAGAGGTCTGTCGCCGCCTGCGCGCCAGTTGCCCTTCTCTGCTCATTCTCATGCTGACGGCCCGCAGCCAGCCGCAGGAGCGCGTGATCGGCCTTGACACGGGGGCCGATGACTACCTGGTCAAGCCATTTCACTTCGCCGAACTGGTGGCCCGTTTGCGGGCGCTGCTGCGGCGCGATGTGCGCACGCGCACGCCTTTGCTGGAATACCAGGACATCAAACTCGATCCCGTGACGCGCACAGTCTGGCAGGCCAATCGCAGGCTGGAACTGACCAATAAAGAGTTTGGCATCCTTGAATATCTGCTGCGCCACCAGAGAGAAATTGTGAGCCAGGAAACGCTGCTGGAACATGTCTGGGATATGCAGGCCAACCCGCTGACAAACACGGTGCGCGTGCATATGAACTCGCTGCGCCGCAAACTGGGCGATGTCGCGGAGACGCCGCGCTATATCGAAACGGTGATCGGCCAGGGATACCGGCTACATACGCCGCAGCCGATGGAGGATTCGCCATGAAGCCCCTTCCCACTACCCGGCGTCCGCGCCTGTGGCGATGGAAAAAGCGGCGCCTGCCTCTGCGCCTGCGCCTGGCCCTGTGGTCAGCCGGGCTGGTGCTGGTGCTGAGTTTCGCCCTGCTGTTCTTCATCAATACCGTCGCGCTCAGCGCATTTCCCAGAATTGTGCGACAAAATTTCCCGTCGGCTGCAACTACCGACCGCAACCGGGTTTCCACGGTTCCCCCGGCATTCATCTCCCCACTCCGGCAGGATCTGTTGCACCGCTCGCTCAATCCGCCGGAGGTTTCGCTACTGCTGGAATTGCGCAGCATTTCCCTGGTCGGCCTCTGCATGGTCGCCGTCCTCGGCGGTGCCGGGGCTTACTGGCTGGCCGGCGTCGCCCTGCGCCCGGTGCGTAAGGTCAGCGAAGCTGCGCGTTCGATCAGCGCGAACACGCTGGATACGCGGCTGGCGCTGCCCGGCCCCAGAGATGAGGTCAAGGAGCTAGCCGATACCTTCGACGCCATGCTCGAACGCTTGCAGCAGAATTTTGAACTGCAAGGCCGCTTTGTGGGTGATGTAGCTCACGAACTGCGCACCCCGCTCGCCTCTCTGCGCACCAACCTTGAGGTAGTGGTCACCAACGAAAACGCCTCGCTCGATGATTACAAAGCCATGGCCGCCACGCAGGAACGCGCCTTGACACGCCTGGAACGCCTGGTCTCCGACCTGCTCGTCCTCACAACCGCTCAGCAACCTCTCAACCCCGGCGAAGTCTCGCCAGGCGCGCTGCTGGAAGAGGCCATCGGTGAGCTTCAGCCCATCGCCGCCACACGAGGGGTCGCGCTCCACCTGCTCAATGAGACCGATCTCGTAGTGCCGGGCGATGAAGGGCTGCTCTCCCGCGTTTTTTACAACCTGATCGAGAACGGCATCCACTATACCCCCGCAGGCGGCAGCGTAACCATCACCGTCACAGGCCGAGAGCAGTGGGCCGTAATCAAAGTCACGGACACAGGCATCGGCATCGCAGCGGAAGACCTGCCCCACATTTTTGAACGCTTCTACCGCGTCGATGCCTCGCGCTCGCGCCACTGCGGAGGAGCCGGGCTGGGCCTCTCCATCGTCTCCGCGCTTGTACGCCAGCATCATGGGGAGATAGAGGTCGAAAGCGCGCCGGGGCAGGGCAGCACCTTCACCGTCCTGCTGCCCCTGCACAACCATTCTGTTAAAGATGCATCAGACATATCATTATGAGCATCGTCCCCCGAACATATTACTGGCAGCGCCGCCAGGCATGCTATGAATGTTCGACGGCACAGCGCCGCCGAGACGGCTTGAGAGTTTTCTTACAGATTCCTTACAGTTTCTGCCGCCTTCGCCCATAAACTTAACAGAGACTTTATCTCCTTCCTGCTACACTGCTCTTAGCACCCATTCCTGGCGTGTCCGACAGGTTAGTCATTTGCTATGCCCTTTTGATAGTACGAACCGTACATGCCGGTCTGGATGCCCATTTTGAAAAATAACAGGGACGAAAGGAAACTGTTTTGTATGGGTATACGATTGCGATGGATACGCAACAACCTGCCAGCGAGCTTTCTCTTTCTGCTGGCCCTTGTCGTGGCAGGCTGTGGAGCCGGTGCGTCTACTGCGAGCGGCTCCAGCTCCACAACGGCAAACGCGACCGCGACGGCCTGCGCGCAGAACCGCCCGGCAGCCTCCTTTAAGACCGTCAGCGGGACACTGAAAAGCAGCAGCGCGACGGCGCTGGTGGTGACAACACGGCAGGGAAGCGATGTGACGGTCACCTACTCAAGCTCGACCCGCTTTAGCGAGCAGAAGGCCATCCCGGCCAGCGCGCTGAAAGAAGGCACAGCCGTCACGGTTGCCGTGACCAGCGTCAATAATGGCTACGCCGCCACCAGAATCAGCCTTAGCAGCGGCCTCAATGGCTCCGGGAACAGCCCGTTTCCACGAGGAACTGCGAGAGCCAGCAATCCCTGCTTCAACGCGGCCCGGCCACGCTTCGGAGGCACAGGGACGGGAAACGGAACCAGTAGCAATTTCCGCGGCCTGATCGGCACCGTCAGCCAGTTGAACGGCAATATTTTGACAATTACAGACACTACCGGAACCGATTATACCGTGACCATTACCTCTCAAACGCAGATCACCCAGACCAGCGCGGTCAGCCCCGCTGCGTTGAAAGCTGGCATGGCGCTGCTCATCACCGGCACCCCGGGCAGCAACGGCACGATTACCGCGCGTACCGTCGCCATCGTGCCGAAACTGCCGCCCACCGGTAACGGGACGCCAACGCCGCAGTAGGCAGGCACGTTCGCGCTAGAGAGATTTCTAGAGAGGAGCAAAAAAGATGTCTGAAACACAGTCGGAAACGTCGCTGGATTTCCAGCCCTTGATTGATATTGACACAGAAGATTTCGAAATCGCGCCTTTACCCGCAGGGGTTCCGGTACGCCAGTCGGCCAGAAAGCGGCGGCTCTGGCTTATTCCCATCGTCGTCGCCCTGCTCATTCTGCTGATTGGCGGCGGCGTATTTGCCTATCTCCGGGTCAATCGTCCCCCTGCCGTGCAATATACCCAGGCGACGGCCACCGTCGGCAATCTGGCCGTTACCGTATCCGCGACGGGGCCTGTGCAGGCGAACGCGGTCTACAACCTGAACTTTGCGGCCTCCGGCACTGTGCAGACAATTAATGTCCACGTCGGTCAGACGGTCAAAAAGGGGCAGGTGCTGGCAACATTGAACAGCACCTCCTTGCAGGACGCCATCAACCAGGCGCAGGCATCCGTGAATGCCGCCGAGCAGGCGGTCAGCTCGGCTCAGACGAATCTGGGCAATACCTACGCTCAGCAGGCCCAGGCGCTCAAAGTGGCCTATGATACCGAGCAAAACGCGCTCAATGCCTGCTCCACCGCCACCAATCCGTCGCCCAGATGCACGCAACTGGCGCAAGATCAGTACGCGCAGGCCCAGAACCAGGCGGCGGCTCAGGAAGCCTCGGCCTCCGCGCAGGTAACTTCGGCCCGGTTGCAATTGCAGAGCGCGCAGGCCCAGCTCCAGACGGCGCAGGATAACCTGGCGCAGGCGAAACTGGTCGCCCCACATGCGGGCATCATCGCCTCGATCAGCGGCTCGATAGGTCAGGCGGTCGGCAGCGGCAGTTCATCGACCGCGTTTATCGTGCTGGTCGATACCAGCAAGCTGGGTATCGCCGCCCAGGTCAACGAGGCAAATATCGGCGGTGTGCAGGTCGGCCAACCGGCTACGTTCACGGTCTCGGCCTATCCGTCCCAGACATTTCGCGCCAGCGTTGCCAGCATCGATATCTACGGCCAGACCACCTCGAACGTGGTGACATATACGGTGATGCTGACCGTTGATGAGAACAGCATCCAGGGCGCTCACGTCTATCCCGGCATGACAGCCACCGTCAACATCACCACCGCCGAGCGCATCGGCACGCTGCTGGTGCCAGCCGCCGCCCTCTCGTTCTCGACGACCGCGCTGGAAAACGGCGAACTGACCCGCGCGGACCTCAGATCGCTCATCACTGGCTCGTCTACATCGCCTTCCACCACCGGCGCCCAGGGCAGTCGCGGAATCGTGGTCGAGTTGAAGAACGGCAAACTGGTCCCGGTGCTGGTGACAACCGGTCTGAGCAACGGCCAGTTTACTGAGATTCTTTCCGGCCTGAAAGAGGGCGATCAGGTTGTCATCGGCCAGACAGGGGGCATCACGACCAGCAGTAGCACCGGCACGGGCACGGGCGGGCGCAACAGCTTTGGCGGCTTCGGCGGCGGCTTCGGCGGCGGTCGCGGCACTGGAAACGGGAACGGGAATTAAGGCTATGGAAAACAGGGAAAATGGCAGCGCGGCGGCCCGGCCTGCGCGCGCTGCCGCACCCGCGATCATCCGCACGCACAACCTGTGCAAGAATTACTATCTGGGGCGCAATGTCGTCCCGGCGCTGCGCAATGTCAATATAGAGGTAGCGCGCGGCGAGTTTGTCGCGGTCATGGGACCATCCGGCTCCGGCAAATCGACGCTGATGAACCTGCTCGGCTGCCTGGATCGCCCGACCAGTGGGTCCTACATCCTCGACGGCATTCCGGTGAGCCAGATGAGTACGAACGAACTGGCCGATATTCGCAACCAGAAAATCGGCTTCATCTTTCAGGGCTTCAACCTGTTGCCCCGCATGACCGCGCAGGAAAACGTTGAACTGCCGCTGGTCTACAGTGGCATTCCCTCAGCGGAGCGGCGGCAGCGCGCCACCCAGGCCCTGGCAATGGTGGGGCTGAGCAGCCGGGCCAGCCACCGGCCAACCGAACTCTCCGGCGGGCAGCAGCAGCGGGTGGCGATCGCTCGCGCCCTGGTGACGCAGCCAGCCATCGTCCTGGCCGATGAGCCGACCGGCAGCCTGGACAGCCACACCAGCCTGGAAATTATGATGATCCTGCAACGCCTCAACGCGCGCGGCATCACCGTCGTGCTGGTGACACACGATGCCGGTATCGCCAGCTATTGCCAGCGCCAGATCAAGTTCCGCGACGGCATGGTGATCCAGGACAGCATGAATCAGAACCAGGTGATGGCGCGGGAGCAGCTTTTGCAACAGAACCAGCAGAAAAAGCAGGTGGTACTATGAGTGTTTCAAAGCCTGAGTCCGAGACAGAGAACAGGTCGCTCGTCACCGCTCGGCCAGCTTCTGCCACGAAAACAGGAAAGAGAGCGCCGACAGCGACAAAAGCGGTTGCAAGCGGGAGGCAGAAACTGCGCAGGCGGCGCGGCGGCATGCCAGCCCTCTACCAGAACTGCGTCAGCGCGTTAAAAGCCCTGCGGGCCAACAAGATGCGTTCCCTGCTCACCTCGCTGGGCATCATCATAGGAGTGAGCGCGGTCATCGTCATGATCTCCATTGGTGAGAGCAGCGCCGCCGCCATCAACCAGCGCCTTTCGGGCCTGAGTCCGACCGAAATTATCGTCAGACCGGGCAGCGCCAGCAGTGGCGGCATCAGGCAGGGGGCAGGTACCCTCAGTTCGCTCACGCAGGCCGACGCCGACGCCATCGCCTCGCAGGTTCCCAACGTCGCGGCAGTCAGCCCGGTGGTAAACGCCAATGGACAGGTCGTCTTTGACAACCAGAACTGGGCGACCTCGATCCAGGGCGTCTATCCCGACTACCAGCAAATCGCGAACTGGCAGATGCAGGAAGGCGCGTTCTTCACCGCTCAGGATGAGCAGAACAGTAATCCGGTCGCCGTTATCGGGCAAACGGTGGCCGATAACCTGTTCACGCCGGTGGGCGTCGACCCTGTAGGGCAGCAGATTCGCATTGGCAGCGTGCCGTTCACCGTCGTCGGCGTCCTCGCAACAAAGGGCAGTTCCGGCTTCGGCAACGCCGACGATATCGTCTATGTCCCGTTCAGCACCGCGCAGCAGCAGCTCACGGGTAGCAAAAACGCCAGTTCGATTGACGTGCAGGCCAGCAGTACCTCGCAGGTCAACAATGTGCAGGCGGCGGTGCAGCAACTACTGGAGCAGCGCCACCACATCACCAACCCGCAGAACGACGATTTCACCATTCAAAACCAGTCACAAATCCTGCAAACCGTGCAAAGCACCAGCCAGACGCTATTCATCCTGCTGGTCGGTGTGGCCTCGATCTCGCTGCTGGTCGGCGGCATCGGCATCATGAACATCATGCTCGTCTCCGTCACCGAACGAACGCGCGAGATCGGCATTCGCATGGCCATCGGGGCGCGTCCGCGTGATGTCATGACGCAATTTCTCATTGAGGCTCTGATGCTCAGCGCGCTGGGCGGCATTGTCGGCATCCTGCTCGGTATCGGCGGCGCGGTAGCCTACTCTTTCTTCACGAAAACCGCCTTCGTGCTTTCACCGTTCGCCGTCCTGCTCGCCTTCGGCTTCTCCGCCCTCGTCGGCATCGTCTTCGGCTTCTACCCCGCTCGCCAGGGCGCAAAGCTTGACCCGATTGTCGCGCTGCGCACAGAATGAGCCACCTGCGCCCTCTCTCCAACCCGGGGAGCAACCTCTGTAACGCGGTCGCCCCCCGGTTATTTTGCCGTGAAGGCGGCACAATACACTTCCCAGGCGCTTGCAAAAGAAATGACCATTGGAGTATACTGCCAGATAATAAAGAGAAAGCTGACGGCGCTCAAAACGAAAATATTTCAGGGGAGGAGCTAGCAATAGACAATGAAGGGAAAAGAAAGCTCATTGCCATTCAACAAAAACGCCGCGCCAGGAAGTTCTCTAGATCAATTATGCTCTTGAGGAGAATACTGTATGCCAGCCGCAGGAGGAACCGGAAGCGGAGATCCTGCTGTACGCCAGGAACTGAAAATAGCGTTTCTGGCACTTCGCCACGCATATGAAAGGGCCTACACTTCTGACGAAACTAGCGGTCAGGAGGAGAATCCTTCTTAGCCTTCCTCAACACCTTCATCTGTTAGAGCTAGCCTGCCACCCTTGACAATTTACCTTGACAGTCAATATAATTACATGTAAAGACAAGTCTACCTCAGACAGGGAAACGAGGGAGGGTTTCGATATGGTAGCGGAACGGCTGGTGGATGATGTCCTTTCGCTGTATCACCTCATCCGGCGGTTAACGCACCCGATTCACCGGGCAGAGATGACGCCGGAGCAGTACTGGCTGCTGCGCATCCTGAGGCGGCGCGGGTCGCTGAGCATCGGTGAACTGGCGGAGGCGCTGGACGTGACGGGCAGTTCGGCCACAACCGCCTGCAAGCGGCTGGAAAAGGCCGGGCTGGTCACGCGCGAGCGGCAGAGCGACGATGAACGCATGGTGCGCGTCATGCTCACCGAGCAGGGCAACGCGAAGGTGGAATCGTGGCAGCAACGGCGGCGCGCATTGCTCGCGCACCTGCTTGCCCCGCTGGACGAGGACGAGCAGGCAACGTTGCAACGCCTGATCGAGCGCGTCCTGGAGACGGCGGAGGGGCAGAGCAGAGCCGCGTTGCAGGAGAAAGAACAGGAGCAGGCATATGCAGAAGCCAGCAATAGTTGAGGTCAGAGACCTCGTCAAATGTTTCGGAGAACAGGCCGCAGTTGACCATATAAGCTTCGCGGTGGAACCGGGAGAGGTCTTCGGGCTGCTTGGCCCCAACGGCGCGGGCAAGAGTACGACCATTAAGATATTGACGACGCTGCTGCCGCCGACCTCTGGCTATGCCGCCGTCGTCGGCTTCGATGTCACGAAGCAGCCAATGGCGGTGCGGCGGCGCATTGGCTACGTGCCACAGGCCCTTTCTGCCGACGGCAACCTCACGGGCTATGAAAATCTGCTGGTCTTCGCGCGTCTCTACGATCTGCCGCGAGAGGAACGCGGGCCAAAGGCGCGGCAGGCGCTGCAATTTATGGGCTTGCACGAGGCAGCGGATAAGCTCGTGCGCACCTATTCCGGCGGCATGATTCGCAGGCTGGAGGTGGCGCAGGCTATGCTGCACCAGCCGGAGGTGCTTTTCCTCGATGAGCCAACGGTCGGCCTTGATCCCGTCGCGCGCAAAGCTGTCTGGGAGCATCTTGAGCAACTGCGCAGGCAAACTGGCATGACCATTTTGCTGACCACCCACTATATGGAGGAGGCGGATAGCCTGTGCGACCGCGTGGCGATCATGCACCTCGGCAAAATCATGGCCATTGGCTCGCCCGCCGAATTGAAGGCCAGCATCGGCGGCGGCGATAAAACGTTGGATGATGTCTTTACCCATTATACCGGCAATATGCTGGAATCTGGAGGAAGTTACCGTGACACAGCGCGTACCCGTCGCACGGCAAGGCGACTCGGCTAATATCGCAGCGCAAGGCGAGCTGACTCACTCCGCACAGATTGGCGTGCTTTCCGCGCAGGATAGACCCGATCCCATCGCGGCAGTTATCAGCTTCATCGAGAAAACGTCTACTATTGTCTGGCTGGAGGCGCGCAAAATCAGGCACGACCCGACCGATATTATCACGAGAGCCGTGCAGCCCGCGCTCTGGCTGTTGATCTTCGGAGAAGTGTTCACGCGCATCCGCGCCATTCCCACCGGCCACGTCAGCTACCTGGATTTCATGGCCCCTGGCATCCTGGCGCAGAGCGTTCTCTTCATCGCCATCTTCTCCGGCATCGCCATCATCTGGGAGCGCGACCTGGGCATCATCCACAAGTTCCTCGCCAGCCCCACGCCGCGCGGCGCGCTGGTGCTGGGCAAAGGGCTGGCGGCTGGCGTGCGCGGCCTCGCCCAGGCGCTGATCGTCTACGTGCTGGCCCTGCTACTCGGCGTGCGCATGAACTGGAATCCGCTGGCGCTGCTGGGCGTGGTGGCGATCGTCATACTCGGCGCGACCTGCTTTGCCACTTTTTCGCTCATCATCGCCTGCCTCGTCAAGACACGCGAGCGTTTCATGGGCATCGGCCAGGTGCTGACCATGCCGCTTTTCTTCGCCAGCAACGCCATCTACCCGGTCGCCATCATGCCCGGCTGGCTGCAAGCCATCGCCCGCAGCAATCCCCTGAGCTACGAGGTCGACGCCCTGCGCGCCATGATGCTTGCCGGGGGCGCCATCACATCTGGCATCATCGTCGATTTCGCCGTCATGCTGGTCACCGCCATCGTGCTGGTCACCATCGGCGCCTATCTCTACCCGCGCGTCGCCCAGTAATCAACACATGTAATCGGGAAGCAAGTATATAGAAAGGTCGCCCCATGTCATGCTTCGCTCTCGCTCAGCATGACATGGGGCAAGGGTTCATTCCATCTATGCAGTGAAAGAAGGTGGCAATGTATAGTCGCAGGAGTCTCGGTGGGGTGGGCATGGGGGGGCTGTGGCAGCAGCGGCAGACGTTGAGCTACTTGAAAGAGGGGAAGCCGCCTGATGCGCGCAGAACGCTCGCCAGGGTGTGGAACCTGCTGCGCTCCTATCGCTGGCAGATGGTCCTGACGACGGCGGTAATCCTGCTGGGAACCGGCGTAGGGCTGATTCCCGCCCTGCTCATTCGCGCGCTGATCGATACGGCCATCCCGCAGCGCAATTTCCAGATGGCGCTGCTGCTCGGCCTCGGCATGTTGCTCTTTCCCCTGCTGGGGGCGTTGCTCAACCTTGCCCAGAACTATCTCAGCGCCCTCGTCTCGCAGGGTCTGATTGCAGACCTGCGCGAGCAGCTCTACCGGCATGTACAGTCGCTGGGGCTGGATTTCTTCACGTGGACGCGAGCCGGGGAAATTCAGACCCGCTTCGTCAACGACGCCAGTGCCATCCAGAACGTCGTCTCCCAGTCGTTCATGGGGACGCTCTCTAACCTTGTGACGGTCACCGGTACGCTCATCATCATGTTCGCGATCAACTGGCAACTTGCCATTGCCGCCACGCTGGCCCTGCCTGCCTTCGCCTTCCCCGTACTCTACTTTGGCAGGCGCAGCTACAGGGCTGTCGAGCAGGCGCAGAGGGCGCTGGGCGAGATGTCGGTGGTACTGGAAGAGACGATGGGTCTCTCCGGGGCGCTTGTCATCAAAAGTTTTGGCACGCAGTTACGCGAATTTCTGCGTTTTCGCAAAGCCAACCGCGACGTGCGCTCCACACAGTTAGGCCAGGCGCTGGTCACGCAGTGGGCCGCCGTCGTGGTGCAATCGCTGGCCGCGCTTGGCCCCGCCGTCCTCTATACCTATGGGGCCTATCTGGTTATCTCGCACCAGGTCGCGCTCGGCACCGTTGTCGCCTTCGCCACCTACCTCGCCCAGCTCTATCGCCCCGCCTCCTCGCTGGCCGGGGCCAACGCGACCATCCTGGGCGGCCTGGCCCTGTTCGACCGCGTCTTCCAGTTCCTTGATCTGCCGCAATCTGTGAAGGAGACCGAACGGCCACTGCCGCTGCCCGCGCACCCGACAGAAGGCATCGCTTTTGAACACGTCTCGTTCGCCTATGGCAAGGGGCCGGAGGTGTTACACAACATCTCTTTCGTCGCGCCCGTCGGCAAGCTCACGGCCCTGGTTGGCCCCAGCGGCGCGGGCAAATCCACCATCCTCTCGCTGGCCGCGCGCTTCTATGACCCGACGACCGGCTGCGTGAAGCTCGACGGCATCGATCTGCGCGACATCGCCAACGATGACCTGCGCAGTCGCGTTGCGGTAGTCACGCAGGACGTGTTTCTTTTCCACACCAGCCTGCGCGAAAATCTGTGCTACGGGGCGCCGGAGGTCTCGGAAACCGCATTGCAGACCGCCATCGACGCCGCGCAACTGCACGATCTGGTCGAACGGCTACCGGACGGGCTGGACACCATCGTGGGCGAGCGCGGCTACCGGCTCTCCGGCGGCGAGAAGCAGCGCGTCGCCATCGCCCGCGCCCTGCTGCGCCACGCCCCCTACCTGCTGCTCGACGAAGCCACCAGTTCGCTCGACTCCCAGGCCGAACGCCTGATCCAGCAGGCGTTGGACACGCTATTGCAGGGTCGCACCGTCATCGCCATCGCCCACCGCCTCTCCACCATCCAGCGAGCCGAACAGATCCTCGTCATAGACGAAGGCCACATCGTAGAGCGCGGCCCTCACGCCGCCCTGCTCCAGCAATCGGGCCTTTACCGTCGCCTCTACGAAGCGCAGTTTAACAGCGCGGTGCAAACCGGTCGTGACCTGTCATCCTGAGCGCCGTAAGCCTTTCGTGGCGCATTCGCCAAGTAAGTTCGAGGGATGTTCCACAGCCATCCCCATCTGACCAGATAGCTTTACATACTTACTCATCTTCACAGCAAACTGAGCCTTGAATCAAGGCGAATGCACCATTTAGCCACCATTGAGATCGCGCCATACGCGACCATGTACCACTATTCCCATCCCCATCCCGCAAACGGGAACCTCGGCCTTTAGCCGCGAGAGATTCATGCGCCGCGTTCCCAGGTTCGCGTGGTTTCAATCCCGCAAACGGGAACCTCGGCCTTTAGCC
>CADDYT010000051.1 GCA_902810755.1 Chloroflexota bacterium | reverse complement strand
GCGAGCGGGCGAATCGTGTATAGTAGGGGTACCTCTTGCGGGTACCCTGCCTGTGGGTACCCTGGGATTCGGAGGAAAAACGCTCACGCATGTGGTGCATCCTCTAGCTCTTTGAAGCGATAGCCGAGGCCGCGCTCGGTCAGAATGTATTTCGGGTGGGCCGGATCCTTTTCGAGCTTCTGACGCAGGTAGGTGATGTAGAGGCGCAGGTAGTGAGCCTCGTCGCGATATTCGCGGCCCCAGACTTTGGAGAGGAGTGTCTCGTGGGTGAGCAACCGCCCGGCATTGTTGACGAGGTGATAGAGCAGGCGGTACTCCGTTGGGCGCAGGGCAACTTTTTCCCCGCGCACGATGACCTCGTGCTTCGCGAAATCGATTTTCAGGTCGGGGTCAACCTCGATGACCGTCTTGCGGGCGGGCGCGGCCATGTAGGTGCGGCGCAGCAGGGCGCGCACGCGCGAAGAGAGTTCGCGCGGATTGAACGGCTTCGCCATGTAATCATCCGCGCCGAGGTCCAGCCCGTGTATCTTGTCCTGGTCGCTCTGGCGCACGGTAAGCATAATCACCGGCACGGTGGAGACCTCGCGAATGGCGCGCAGCGTCTCGAAGCCGTCCATATCGGGCATCATCACATCTAAAATCACCAGATCGGGCAGGTGTTCGCGTATCTCTTCCAGGGCCTCATAGCCATTGCTCGCCTCAAGCACGGTATAGTGTTCCAGTTCCAGATTCAGGCGTACAAGGTCGCGGATGCGCGGCTCATCATCGACGACGAGAATGGTCATATCACGCGAATCGAAGCCAAATGTCTCTTTTTCCATAACTCAAAAAACCACCATCGGCAACTGCGCTTTTTCCACGCGCGGTAAACTAAACGAAAATCTGGAGCCTTGATGCAGGGTACTTTCGACCCAGATATGGCCCCCATGCGCCTCGACAATGGCGCGACAGATGTAGAGGCCGAGGCCGGCGCCGGGCAGCGAATAGGTGCTGGAGTCGCGCCCGCGCCGGAAACGCTGGAAAATCTGCTCCTGGTCACGCAGCGAGATGCCCATACCCTGATCGGTGATGCTCACCACCACCTCGTCGCCGGTCGCGCGGCAGGCCAGCCAGACCACACGCTCGCGCGGTGAATACTTGATAGCATTATCCAGCAAATTTTGCAATACCTCTTCGATACGGTCCCTATCGGCCATCACCGTCGGCAGGTTATCCGGGATGTCGAGCCTGACGGTTACATCCGGGGCCTTCGCCTGCAAGCGGCGCACCACGCTTTCAATCAGGTTCGCCAGGTCAAGCGGCACGACCTCCATTTGCAGGCCTCCGGCCTCGATGCGTGAGGCGTAGAGCAGGTTGCCCACCAGCCGGTTCAGGCGGTCGGCCTCTTCCTCTATCGCCACCAGGCGCGTATGCGCCGAAGCCGGTTCAAACGTCGCGTCCGGTCGCGCCAGCGTCGAGGCATAGCCCTTGATGATGGCAATCGGCGTTTGCAGTTCGTGCGAAATGACGGAGATAAAGGTCGAACGCTGCTCTTCCTCCTCGCGCTCGCGAGTAATGTCGCGCACGTTCAGAATGCCGTTCATCGGCTCCCCCCAGGCGGAACGCACCCAGGAAGCAGTGACGCGCACGGGGAACAACTGCCCGTCCCGTGCCGGAATATACATCTCGCGATTGGCAACCGTGTTGCCCGCCAGGGCCTGCAAAAGCGGCGAATCCTGCAGGCCAATCTCATTGCCCTGCAAGTCTCTTGCTCGCAAGACCTCGTAGTAAAAACGCCCCAGCACCTCGTTCTCCCTCCACCCCGTCAGTCGCTCCATCGCCGGGTTAAAGTCGATGATGCGCAGGGCATTATCAACGGTCAGAATGCCGTCCGCGCTATATTTGAAGATGGCGGCCAGTCGGCCCTGCTCTTTGACCAGCGCCCGCGCCTTCAACGCGGCGCGCAAACCCGCCGCCAGTTGGGCGATAAACAGCCGCAGCGCCCCCTGTTGCGCGTCGTGATGCTCAAAACAGGAACTGGCCCCGGCAGGCCGCACAAAATGCAGGTAGCCCAGCATCCCTACCGGGTCATGAACAAAAAGCGAACACAGCTCAAACTGCCGACGCACGATCTCCCCATGCACAACATCCCCGGCCTCCCACGCGCCTCCTTCCGCCTCGTTTCCCTGCGCCTGCTCCATATCAGTATCGTATAATCCCGGCAGCACCGTCAGCAGACCGGCAGGCGGCAACGGGTTGATGGCCAGCGGGTGCGCAGAACCGGGCCGCGTTCCTTCAGAGGCAGCCGCCAGTAACAGGGGCAGTGCAGGCTCAGGCACGCGGTACAGCACATATTCCGGGCTGCTCTGCGGGTCGAACGCCTCGTTCGCCACCACAAAAACCCCCGCCTCGCCGCTCAACAGGCGTATCGCGCTGCCGATCAGCACCGTCATCTGGTCATACCAGTCCCCTGTTTGCTGTTTCTGGGACCAGGACATAGAACACACTCCACACGTAGGGGTATCGAAACAACCCTACAACCATCTCTTGCCAATCAGACATACCAGTGTTATTGTAACATACAGGCACAATATCGCTGCGATTACAGGAGAGCATTCCATGAAGATACTGAAAATGTCCAGGCGAACGAGAACGATTCTCATTTCGGTCTCGGCTCCGCTCTTATTAATAATCAGCTTTGCCATCGTCATCCTTGTCTACCTGAACTTCCACCAGCCGCCGGTTGTCGACATGACGGCGACGGGCTTCACGCCGCAGAGCGTGGAGATCAGCGAGGGCGAGACAATCCGCTTTGTCAATCAGTCATCGACCGTGACGCAGGTGCTGTGCGTGGGCAGCAATCAGCATTGTAATAGTAACGCCGTTGACCCGCGCGTCTTCGTCACCCCGAATCGTTTTGCGCCGGGCCAGTCAAAAGTGCTGCTCTTCGACACCCCCGGCACCTATACCATCACCAGCACGGTGACGCCGAACATGAATCTGACGATTACGGTAGACGCGGCAATTTGAGGGCGTATGCATTTCGATATCTTTACCCTTTTCCCGAACATGTTTGAAGGCCCGTTCTCCGAAAGTATCCTCAAGCGAGCGCAGGAGAAGGGGCTGCTCAGCATCGACCTGCACAATATTCGCAACGTGACCGCCGACAGGCACCATATCGTCGATGATTACCCCTATGGCGGCGGCGCGGGCATGGTCATGAAGCCGGAACCAATCTTCAACGCCGTCGAGTCCGTCTACAAAGGCGGGCCGATCATCCTGCTGACGCCGCAGGGGCGGCTCTTCAATCAGGAGATCGCGCGTGAGCTGGCGCGGGAGCCGCGTATCACGCTGATCTGCGGCCACTACGAGGGCGTCGATGAGCGCGTGCGCGAGCATCTTGTCACCGATGAGCTTTCCATCGGCGATTATGTGCTGACCGGCGGCGAGCTGGCGGCAATGGTGGTGGTCGACGCGGTAAGCCGCCTCATCCCCGGCGTGCTGGCCAGCGGCTCTACCGAGGAAGAGTCGCACAGCAACAACCTGCTGGAATATCCGCAGTACACGCGCCCGCCCGAATTTCGCGGCTGGCGCATCCCCGACATCCTGCTCTCCGGCCACCACGAGCAGATCGCCCGCTGGCGGCGCAAAGAATCCCTGCGCCGCACGCGCCAGCGCCGCCCCGACCTCTTCGCGAAACTGGATTTGAGCAGTAAGCTGGATCAGAAACTCCTGAAGGAACTGGATGAAGAAACGTAGAAATTGCCCTTGACTGAATGTATGCCTGCGTGCTATGCTCATTGCAGTACGATATTGTCTGTTCAGGCGGAGGAGCGCCTATGTCCATGCTGGAAACGCTGAGCCTGTTCCTGGGAATATGGCTCCTGTTCCTGTTACTGGCTATCTACTACCTCTCGCAGTCGCCCGACGGCGGCGTTGGTCGCCTGCGCGAATCGGTTAGCGAGCATCTCTCGGCTGAGAGCCGGGCGAAGGTCTTGCTGCGCGAGATGCTCTCTGAGAGTCAGTACCAGCAACTGATCAAGTTTGGCTATCTGGAAGTCGCGAGTCCCACGATTGACAGCCGCGTGTATCGTATTCCCGGAGCCGGAGGGCTGGTGAAGGTCTACGAGCGCGGGTGTCCGGTCATGGAGTTATGCTTGCAGCCAGCCGAACCATTGCCAGATGGTGACGTGGTAGTGATGCACAAGTTGATGATTGAGGGGAACGAACAGGAATATTTGCAGAAGGCAAATCACTTCGCACCCGGCATCATCTCCCTTCGCTGCCAGCACCTCTAGGCTTCTATAATCCATCGGGAACCTGTCATGCGGAACGGCCACTTTTTTATGGCATGCCGTATGCTGGCCCCCTCGTCACAGCTCGCAGCACAGGCCAGCCGCCAGGGGATGGCCCCAGAGGCGTTAACTTCAGGCCGCCGCAGGCCAGCCGCCAGGGGATGGCCTCAGAACCATTCTCTTCAGGCCACCGGGCCACCCCTGGCGGCTGGCCTGCGTCGCGCTCGCACGGGCTTCAGGTAACGCTTATGAGGGGCGGCCCTACTCTACACGAGCCGTACAAGTGTCCGTTGTAGAGTAGGGCCACCCCTGGCGGCTGGCTTGCGCTGTGACCGGCCCGTAAGTGAAGGCCACCGGGCCACCCCTGGCGGCTGGCCTGCGCTGCCGGGTCGTAATAAGAGGAAGCCGGCAGGCCAGCAGAGGGAGACCGGCATACGGCATGCCGGAAAAAAGCGTCGTCGACGTGTCATGCGGAGCGTAGCGAAGAATGACACGGGAGAGCCACTTGTTCATAGCATGCATGCTATGGGTGAACAGGCACGCTGTGATGGGGAATATTCTTCTGCCTTCTACTGTTCTCTTCATGGAAAAGAGAGAGGCTCTTTTCTCCATTTGTATGCTACAGTCCCGTTGAACTTTTGCCCCTGGTTTGCGTATGTATAGATGATTCGGGCCTTCAGGGTCTCGACGCTGAACGCAAAACACAGTATAATTGGCAGAGATTCAGAAAGGCCAGGCCGGGAGACGGGTCTGTGCTTTTAGAAGGCAGGCGAAACTATGCAATGTCCATATTGTCAGGCAGAAAACCGCGACGGTGTGCGCTATTGCGGCAATTGCGGCAAGATGCTTCCTTCCAACCCCGCTGCCGGTGCTGCCGCGCCGACAGCGACAGCGACAGCGGCAGCGGCGAGTGCAGGGAACACCGGCGGAAATTCGCGCGCGCTGACGCCCGGCTCGCGCTTGCAGGGTGGACGCTATCAGATTAAGAAGGTGCTGGGGCAGGGCGGCATGGGCGCCGCTCTGCTGGCAACCGATCTGCGGCTGGATAGCAAGCCCGTCGTGATCAAAGAGTTGATCTCCGATAACACCGACCCGGCAAAGTTGCAGGAAGATGTGCGCAACTTCAAACGCGAAGTCACGACACTGGCGCACCTGGATCACCCGCTGATCCCCAACGTCACCGACCATTTCCAGGAAGGCTCGCGCTACTTCATGGTGCAGGAGTTCGTGGACGGCGAAAACCTGGAAGACCGCATGGACCGCATCAATCAGCCCATGAAGGAACGCGAGGTACTCGAATATGCCTCCGAGATTCTCGATATTCTCGATTACCTCTCGCATGAGACGCCGCCGATTGTGCATCGTGACATCAAGCCGGCCAATATCATCATCGGCAACAAGGATAAGAAGGCGCATCTGGTCGACTTCGGCATTGCGCGCGCCGACGAGATGCGCAATGCGAGACGCAAGCAGACGACCGCGCTGGGAACGCCGGGCTATGCCCCCCCGGAGCAGTATCAGGGCAACGCCGACCCGCGCTCGGATCTCTACGCGCTGGCCGCGACGCTACACCACCTGCTGACCAACCGCGACCCGCGCAATCACCCGCCGTTTACCTATCCACCGGTGCGCACCCTGAACCCGCAGATTTCGCCAGAGACGGAGCAGGTACTGAAAAAGGCGCTGACCAACGATATCAACCAGCGTTACCAGAGCGCGGCAGCCATGAAGCAGGCCATCGATGACATTCTGTTGAAACGCTTCGGCGTCCCCGCCGGGGGCAGTAGCTACACGCTCGGCACATCCGGCCCGATTCCCGCAGCCGGTAGCGCGAGTGCGGCGGCGGTGAATGCAATCCATAATCAACCGACTATTCCTGCCAGGCAGGCAACGCCGCAACGGCCCGCGAATATGCCGCCGCCGCCACCGCCTACTCCTGTCGGCGGCTGGCAGCAAGGGGCTCCGTATTCGTCGCCGCCCGTCTTCGGCCCCGGTGGCGGCAAGGTGCAGAAGCAGCCGAAGAGTCATGTCGGACGCAATTTTCTGTTGTTTATTCTCGTGCTTTTGCTGATTTTCGGCGGCGTCTTCTTCGCGCTACCTTACGTGCGCAACCACTTCGGTAGCTCGACCGGCAGCACGCCGACGACGGGAACGGGGACAGGCGGCACGCCATCAGGTGTGGTCAACGGCATCGGCGTGACGAAAGCGCCGGATGGCGAGTATATCGGCATCAGCGACGGCAGCTTCGCCTTTGATACCGGGGCCGGGCGCACCGACGGCAGCCTCAAGACACAGGCCGCCGCCAGAATCAGGGCCAACGATGTGAGCGGTGCTGATGCCCTGCTGAGCCAGGCTATCGCAACCGATACCAATGATGCCGAGGCGCACATCTACCTGGAAGACCAGAAAGTGCTGGCTTCCGGCAATCCCTACGTCACCTTCGTCGTGGCGACGATGATTACCGGAACCAATAACGGGGTTGGCCGTGACGACCTGCAAGGGGCCTATATCGCGCAGGAAGAGTTCAACAATGGCGCGAAACTGGGTAATGTGCAGGTGCGCCTGCTCATCGCCAACTCTGGCAATGAGGCCTCATATGCCACGACGGTGGCGCAGCAGATCGTGCAACTGGCACAGTCCGATAAGACATTCGTCGGCGTGATGGGCTGGCCGTTCAGTTCGCGTGCCATCGACGCGCTCAGCGTACTCGCCAGAGCGCACATTCCAATGGTCTCGCAGACAGCTTCCAGCGATTCGCTGACCAATGCCTCACCGTACTTCTTCCGCGTCAACGCGCCGGACAAAACACAGGCGTCGGCGGGCGCGAAGTACGCGGAGAATACGTTACATGCGCATAACGTTGCCCTTTTTGTAGACCAGACCGACCCGTACAGCCAGAGTCTGGCGAACGGTTTCTCGAAACAGTTCACCGCCGATGGCAACAAGATCGTCGTCACCGAGAAATATACGGAAGGGAAAGCATCGACCATCCCGCCAGCTTTGCAGGATGCGCTGTCGCACAATCCCGACCTGATCTACTTTGCAGGCTATTCCAACGATGTCAGCGTCCTGCTGACGAACCTGCCCACGTCCGGGCCGTTTGCCAACCTGCAAGTGATGGGCGGTGACGGCCTCTACGAACTGGCAGGCTATCCGCCGACCGCGCGGGCCGGTTTTGGCCGTCTGCACTTCACGGCCTTTGCCTATCCTGATGAGTGGATCGCGCTGGGGTTGGCCTCGAAGGCGCCGGCGTTTTTCAACGACTACGCCAACACCTACGACCCCAATCGCACGCACACGGCCAGCCCCTACGGCTATAACCGTGCTGATAACGATGCTATCCTTTCCTACGATGCCATGCAGGCGCTACTCTATGCCAGCAAAATGGCCCTGAGCGGCGGAAAGACGAGCATCACGCCAGTGGAGTTGCAACAGGCCCTGAGCAAGCTCAACGGCCCCAACGCCTTCCAGGGTGTCAGTGGCCAGATCGCTTTCGGCCCCGACGGCAACCCGATCAACAAGGCGGTCGTCGTCCTCTACGTCGACCCCAACGACCACATCAAACTGGTCTCGGTCTCCGGCACGTTCTTGCTCGGCAGTTAATCCTGGGTGCAGAAAGCCATGCAGGCTAAATAAAACGGCGTAATAATTGCGGAAAATGATTGGGATAGCACCGCTATCGACAGCGGGAATTATCCGCAGGACTTTCGCCGCTTTATTTAGTCGCGCCACAGGCCACCCGCAAGGGGTGGCCCTACTATATACGATACGTTGTTGCGGCTTGTACAGCCATCGTATATAGTAGGGCCACCCCTTGCGGGTGGCCTGCTTATTTGTCTCTGTATTACGGCCTTAAAAGTCGTTCCAGCATTTCTTCGCTCAGACCCGCGATTTCCAGCGTTTTCTGCCGACTGGTAGCGCCGCGCACAATGTTGATGGCCCGGCGCGGCACAGCCAGTCGCTTGGCCAGCAAAGAGATCAGCGCCTCGTTGGCGGCCCCATCCACCGGCGGGGCCGTCAGATGCACCTTCAGCGTCTCGCCTGTCCGCTCCCACTCAATAGCGTTCCTGCTGCTGCGTGGAATGACCCGCACGGTGATGCGCATGCGTTCTTACCAGCCGAGAGGCAGAGCCTGGACAAGGAGAATCTGGAGGACGCTGAGCATGAACCAGGCGATGAGGAACGAGAGGTCAAGGAAGGCGACGGGCTTGACGTAGCGGCGAATGGGTTCGATGAACGGGTCGGTAATGCGCGCCAGAAAGCGAATGAAGGCGAAACGTTCGTCGATGCCAAACCACGAAGCAATGGCGCGTATAAGCATGGCCAGGATGATGAAGCCGATGCCATAGGTAATCAGCCCGTGGAGAAGGCCGTCCGGGAAAAGCAAACTCATACCGGTACTCCTACATTCACTCCTGCACCGTGCGCACGTCGATCACCGTAAAGCCGAGCAGTTTGCGGCGCGTAATATCTGTCACGCGCACGCCTTCGAGATCGGGCAGCGTCGTCACATGTCTCTGCACGAACTCGCCGACCGGGCGGGCGGCCATCAGACCGGCAAGGGACGAGGCAGCAGTTGTGGCGATACGTGTGCGTGTTCGGCTGGAAGCCATACCCAGCATGGTACCCAGCGCCATCAGCGAGACGCCGATGACGAGATTGGTGCCGCAATTGGGGTGAATGGCCAGCTCCGCCTCACCCGCCTGCAAGCGGTGCAGCGCCTCATCCAGAGCCAGCCGCAGCACGCCCAGATCAACGTCGCCGAAAATGATGAAGCCACGCGAACTGGAGCGGGCGCTGATACTCAGATTCGGCACCATGCCGCTCAGCACGGTAATCGTCGCGTGTTCCAGCGCGTGATTCTGCCGGATGCGGCGACCAAACAACACATCTTCAACATTCATTTTTTAAGCTCCTTGTATGCCGTGAACACGTTCGCCAAAAATCGCCCGTCCGATGCGCACGATCGTGGCTCCCTCTTCAATTGCTACAGTATAATCGTCGGTCATGCCCATAGAAAGCTGAGACCAGGAAGAGGCGGGTAGGGCCTCCCGCAGGCGCTCGCGCAATTCGCGCAGACCACGAAAGACGGGACGCACCTCCTCCGCGTTTTCCACCAGCGGGGCAATCGTCATCAGGCCCAGCACCTCAAGATGGGGCAGGGCGACGATTTCGCGGGCCAGCGCCGGTGTCTCCGCCACGCTCATACCCTCCTTGCTAGCCTCTTCCGCCACATTGACCTGTAACAGAACAGGCAGGCGTTTGCCCAGTTCCCCGGCGCGGCGGTTCAATACCTGCGCCAGGCGCAGGCTGTCCACGCTCTGCACGCAGTCAAAAGCCTCGGCAGCTTTCCCCGCCTTGTTGCTTTGCAGGTGGCCGATCATCTGCCACGACACCCCCGGCGGGTGAAATGCCGCGATCTTCGGCAATGCCTCCTGCACGCGATTCTCGCCAAAGTGGGTCACCCCGGCTTCATACGCCAGCCGGACGAGTTCCAGCGGCTTCGTCTTGGAGACCGCCACCAGCGTCACGTCGTCTGCGCTGCGCCCCACCTTCTGCGCCGCCTGCGCTATGTTCGCGCGCACCCTGGCGATATTTGCCGCCAGCCATTCCCGCGCTTCGCTCGCTTGCTTCTCGGTCACGTTTTCCTCGTCCCGTTCATGTGTTCTATGGTACTTACGTACAGGCAACGCTTTTGTTACGCTCCTCTGATGAATCGTGCCATACAGAGCGGCATTCGTCAATAGCGAGAAATTACCCGCCGACCCCCGATCATCCATCTTTAGAGTACAGGCATGGCTTTGACAAAAGCTGTACAAGACTGTGCAAACTATGGACTTCGCACGCGAACATATGTTATAGTGAAAAGGAAGCCCCGGTTCCCGACAGGGCCGGATTTCTGAGTGAGAAACGTATGAGCGTAAAAGACGAGAGGGACGTGAGAGAGGGCCACATTGAATGGCCTGACCTCGAACGGTTTCCAGACATTCCTGTTTTTAATACTAAGGCGGTCGTGCAGCAGACGAACGTCCCGGCCCCCACGCTGCGAGCCTGGGAGCGGCGCTACACGATCCTCTCCCCCGCCCGTTCGGGCAACGCTTACCGTCTCTATTCCGAGCGCGACGTGGCGACGATCCGCTGGCTCAAGGAGCGGATCGAGGCCGGAATGTCGATCAGCCAGGCCATTTCCCTGCTGCGCCACCTGGAAGCAGGGTGGCGGCAGTTGCGCGAGCATGAACAGGCTGTGACAGGCGGAGTCCCTTTTTTTCATGTCGCGCTACCCTCCTCGTTGCCGCAGCCACCGTCTACAGAGCCTGAAGCAGGGAAGCAGGCGCCGATCGCGCAGGCCGACAATGGGCAGTGGCCTGCGCTGAGCGAGCTGGGGGTCACTTTTGTGCGCTACCCGCCGACGCTCAACATGCGCGCGGCGCTTCAAAGTCTGCTGGAGGCCTTTAACGCGCTCGATGAGACGACGGCGAAGGCCCTGCTGGCTTCGATGCTGGCGATCTATCCGGTGGAGCAGGTATGCGCCGAATTGATCGCGCCGACGCTGTGGGAGATCGGACGGATGTGGGAAGAGGGCAAGCTGACGGTGGCGGTTGAACACTTTGCCAGCGGCATCTTTCGCGGCGTCCTCACCAACCTGTTGTATGTGACGCCCACGCCGCCCGGCCCGCCGCTTGTCCTCGTCTGCTGCTCGCCGGGGGAGGCGCACGAACTGGCCGTGCTGATGCTGGCCCTCATCTTGCGCCGTGCCGGCATGAGCGTAGCCTATCTCGGTCAGAGCATCGAGATCGAGGGGCTGCTGCACATCATTCAGCAGATGAACCCGGCTATCGTCTGCGTCTCTCTGACCATGCCCGCCTACATGGCCTCGTTGATCGATCTGGGGCGCCGCGTTCAGAATTTACCCGCGCCGCGCCCGCACTTCGTCTTCGGCGGCCAGGCCCTGGAGCAATACGCCCACCTGATCCCGCAGGTGCCGGGTATCTATCTGCATGGAGACTTGCAAACAATCACTTCCGGGATACGACGCCTGTTGTCTTCCCGATCTGAGAGTAGGAACTGACATATAGACGGTGTAATACGGCGTAGGCAGCGCAGGCCACCCGCCAGGGGTGGCCCTACTATACCCGACCACTCAGTTCGCCTGGCGCTGGTTGTGACGTCTAGAGTAGGGCCACCCCTGGCGGGTGGCCTGCGTGGCGGCCTTAAGTTAACGCTTATGAGGAACTGACATCGTGTTGAAAACGCAATCCGAATCGCCATCGCCATCCAGCGCCGCCTCTGTCGCCCGGAGACGCTTCCCGCTCTATGGGTTTGCCGCGCTGGCTCTCTGCCTGCTGGCCTGGGCCGCTTCCTGGCTGCGCATCGACCCGTTTTATCGCTACCGCTTCTTCCCGCTCTGGTTCGGCTACATCATGTTTATGGATGCGCTGGTCGTCATGCGACACGGCACCTCGCTGCTCACGCGCGCTCGCTGGCGTTACATCCAGATCTTTGTCATTTCCAGTATTGTATGGTGGGTATTTGAGGGCATGAATGTCGCGGTACAGAACTGGCACTACCTGCTCGACCAGCCCTATAGCCGCCTGTCCTACACGCTGATCGTCAGCCTCGACTTCGCCACCGTGCTGCCAGCCGTCATGGAGACC
The DNA here is from genome assembly GCA_902810755.1 of Chloroflexota bacterium. The sequence goes on along the minus strand of CADDYT010000051.1, from coordinate 28,583 downwards.
GCCGAATTTCTCTCGACCTTCAAGCCGCTGCGCCCGCGCCTGCCCGCAGATGAGGTCGGCCCGCGCCTGCCGAACCGCGTCATCATCCCCCTGATCCTGCTGGGCCTCGCCTGCCTGATCCTGCCCTGGGTGTTCCCGCGTTACTGCTTCATCCTGATCTGGCTATGCATGGCGCTCATCCTCGACCCTATCAACAACGTGCTGCGGCGCAAATCGGCGCTGGCCCACATCGCAGTGGGCGACTGGCGCTTCATCGTGCTGCCGCTGGCCGGTCTCTGCTGCGGCTTCTTCTGGGAAATGTGGAACTACTACGCGCTGCCAAAATGGTATTATACTATTCCATATGTGGGCTTCTGGAAAATCTTCGAGATGCCCCTGCTCGGCTACACGGGCTATCTGCCCTTCGCGCTCGAACTCTTTGCCATGTACCAGTTCGTTCTCTTCCTGGTGCGGCAAAAGAACGACTACCTGGCAATATAGATAGAGTAGGGCCACCCCTGGCGGCTGGCCTGGGGAGAGAGTAGGGCCACCCCTGGCGGGTGGCCTGGGGCGACCTTAAGTTAACGCTTATGAGGCCAGCCCCGCTCTGGTTCCCACTCCGCCCTTTTTAGAGCAAACAAAGGATTGAAAGGCAGGACACGTTCTATGGATGCGGCGCTTTCGGACGTTGTGGTGATTGATCTTTCGCGCGTCTTCGCAGGCCCCTTCTGCACGATGATGCTGGGCGATATGGGCGCGACCGTCATTAAAGTGGAACAGCCCGGCAAAGGCGACGATACACGCTCCTACGGCCCACCCTATATCGCAGGTGAGGCCGCGTACTATCTGGGGCTCAACCGCAACAAGTACAGCATCACGCTGGATTTCAGCAAGCCAGAAGATAAAGAGCAATTGCTCGAACTGATCAAGACGGCGACGGTGCTGGTAGAGAACTTCCGCCCCGGCACGCTGGACAGGCAGGGCCTCGGCTACGAAGACCTGCGCGCCCTCAACCCCGGTTTGATCTACTGCTCTATCAGCGGCTACGGCAAAGAAGGACCCAATGCCTCGCGACCCGGTTACGACTTCGTAGCCCAGGCCGAATCGGGCCTGATGGCCGTCACGGGCGAGGTCGAGGGGGAGCCGCAGCGGCTCGGCACGCCCATCGCCGACATCTCGGCGGGCATGTACGCCACCATCTCTATCCTGGCGGCCCTGCACGTGCGCGACCAGAGCGGCAAGGGGCAATACATCGACATCTCACTCGTCGAATCGGCCATCTCGCTGCTCGGCAACGTCTCCGCCAACCACCTGATCTCCGGTGAGGAGGCAAAACGCTACGGCAACGCCCACCCCAACATTGTCCCCTACCAGGCCTTTCAGACACGCAACGGCTATGTCGTCGTCGCCGCCGGTAATGACCGCCTCTACCAGTCGCTCTGCCGCCTGCTAGGCCGTGAGGAACTGGCGACAGACCCGCGCTTCGCCACCAACCCCCTGCGCGTCCAGCACCGCGCCGAACTCATCCCCATCCTGCAAGACCTCTTTCGCCAGCGCGACACCGACGATTGGCTCGCTGCTATGCGCGCCGCCGGTATCCCCTGCGGCTCCATCAACAGCGTCAGCCAGGTCTTCCGCGATCCCCAGGTGCAGTTCCGCCACTTCGTCTGGGAGGCGCAGCACCCCACCGCCGGTACCATCAAACTCTCCGGCTCCCCCATCCGCCTCTCCGAAACGCCCACCAGACTGTATAAAGCGCCCCCCTTGCTGGGCGAGGATAATGAGAAAATTCTGGGGAAGAAAAGGGGCGAGCCACTATAGCATTTCTCTCCTATTGTTTCGCCTGCATGTTGCTTAGATCAGGAAACATCGATCTACTCTATTAGAGGGGATAGATCGGCATTTCTAACTACATTGCATGAAGCAAAGAGGGGGAAGTATGGGAAAGTAGAAAGTCCTGTTTCGGCGCGCGGCGCTCAGGAAAACAGCCCGCCAGGCGTTTATTGTGAGCAGGTAAGCGTATGTGCTGGTCCTGGCTTTGCATTTCTGCTTGCTCACTATACTGAAAAAAAGGCGCAAGAACTGTTCGGCTGAAAACCAGGGCTTGATCGCCATAATCCAGAAACTGGAATAATATGAACCATTCTGACACATTGACGAATCGGCTTTCCCTGTTAGAATGGATGAGGATGATCGGAATAGTATTTGTAGTGCTGTAAAGGATTTTGTACATGCTAGTTACAAGAAGAAGTGTAGTAATAAGCGTTGTGGCGCTGTTGAGCATCATTGCCGGGGCCATCGGGATGCTGCCCTCGTTCAATGCCGGGCATGTCGCACACGCCGCAACGGCAACAGCGCAGGCACAGCAGGTACCGCGCATACACTCCAGCACGACCGCCAACGGCCCTTATACCGTGAAGGGCAATATGATTGTGGATGCCAGCAATAATCCCTATCTCTTTCATGGCGTCGGGCGTGACGGTCTGGAGTATGACTGCAATGGCGACGGCTTCTTTGACGCGACTCACCTGGCCTTCATGGGGCCTGGCACCAATGGCTCTAACGGTATTTACTGGTATGCCAATACCGTGCGCCTGCCCCTTTCCGAGGGCTTCTGGCTCAAGGGGGCGGCGAACCGTAACTGTACCGCTTCCGGCTATCAGGCGCTGGTGAAGAGCGTTGTGACGAGCCTGACGAACATGCACCTGAATGTCATGCTCGACCTGCAGTGGAGCGATGCCGGCGGCCAATCTGGCGATGGCGGCGGTCCCTGGGCCATGCCCGATAACGACAGCGTCACCTTCTGGCAGCAGGTAGCCACCGCTTACAAGGGCTACAGCAACGTCCTGTTTGAAGTCTTTAACGAGCCGCACCCTTCCTCATGGAGCTGCTGGCAGAGCGGTTGCAGTATTACCAAAGATACCAGCTACTCAAACGACTGCGGCTGCACAAAGACCTTCAACTATACCGCTGTCGGCATGCAGGCGCTCGTCACCGCTATCCGCAACACGGGCGCAAACAATCTGGCGATCGTGGGCGGCATGAACTGGGCATTCGATCTGAGCCAGGTGCCGACCTATACTATCACCGGCGGCAATGTGGTCTATGATACCCACCCCTATAACTATGCCGATAAGCAACCGAGTACGTGGCCCGCTGCCTTCGGCACTATCAGCAATACCTATCCTGTCATCTCGGCGGAAAGCGGCCAGTATGACTGCGGCATCGGCTTCATGAGCCAGTTGCTCAACTATCTGGAAGGACACAATATCGGCTGGCTGGCCTGGGCATGGGCTTTGCAGGGGCAGCCCTGCACCTACCCGCAGTTGATTATGGATTATAACGGCACCCCGGCCCAGAATATGGGCTTCCTGATCTATCAGCACCTGCGCGCAGATGCGGGCGTCTCCACACAGCCTGCGTCACCGGTCAGTAAGATATGGTACTTTGCCGAGGGCAAGGTGGGCCAGGGCTTCAATGAATACCTGACCCTGAGCAATCCTGACCCGCTCAACAATTGCAATGTACAGTTGAACTACCTGATTCAGGGTGGCTCGCCCAAACAGGTCAATCTGACGGTTCCTCATTCCAGCCGCGTTACCGAATCGGTCAATCACGATCTGGGCATCTCATCGCCGAGTTCGTCTACCTCCTATGCGGTCTCAACCATTGTCAACGTGACGGGTGGTTGTAACGGTATCGTGGCCGAGCGCCCCATTTACTTCAACTATCACGGCATCAACAGCGGCAACGATGTCATGGGAGCAACGAGCCTCGGCACAACCTTCTACTTCCCCGATGTGCCGTCCGGCGGCGGTTACACCTCCTACCTGACGATTCTGAACCCGCAGAGCAGCCAGGCGAGCATTACCGCGACCTATTACGCCAATGGTAACCAGGTTGGGCAGCAGAAGTTGCAGGTTCCGGCAAATACGCGCGGCACTATCGCCCCCGGTTCCATTTCGCTGCCCGCACATACGGCAGTCGTGGTCACGTCGAGCCTGCCGGTTCTGGTGGAGCGGCCTGACTACTTCTCCAACATCAATGCGGGTGCGGCGGGAACGGTCTCCGGCGGCAATGTCGTGGTGGGTGTGCAGAATCTCTCCAACGACTGGCTCTTTGCCGAGGGCTTCACCGGCAACAGCAGCCAGCCGCACTGGCAGGAAAACCTGGTCATCGCCAATGTTGACCCGGCCAATACGAGCGCCAATGTCACCATTACGCTGGAGTTCACCAACGGGACGACCAAACAGGCAACGGTCTCCCTCGGCGCGAAGAGCCAGTACATTTATAACGTCAATAGCGCCGCGCCGCAAAGCTCGGTCTCGGCTGATGTCTCTTCCAGCGGGGCAAAGATCGTGGTGGAGCGCGAGCTGTTCTTCCAGTACAGCCATACCGTCAGCGCGCCGAACGGCTTTAGCCTGTCCGCCAAAGGCGGCACCGATGTCATCGGCCAACCTGGGCCTGCCGGCAAGACCATCTATACCTTTGCCGAAGGCTACACCGCTCCTAACTTCAACGAGTGGCTGACCTTGCAGAATCCGACGGGTACCAACGAGTTGATCTACATTACCCTGACCAATGGTCTCGGCCAGATCTATTCGCCGGGCGGCATCTCCGTACCTGCCCATAGCCGCTCGACCGTCGATATCACGCAGATGGTGCTGCAACACCTGTATTCCGGCACGAATACGAATGGCTACTCCGTCTCGATGACGGTGCAAACCTACGCTTCCGGCGCCGTCTTCGTCGCCGAACGCCCCGAATACTGGAACCACAGCGGCACCCAGGGCGGCTCTGATGTTCTCGGCTTCGCCGGCTAACTGACATAGTCCACCCGTTTCAGGTCCCGTCTTCCTGGCAGGAAGGCGGGGCCTTTTTGTGTTGTCCTCTCTCCGCATCTTCCTGACGTGTACATGCTGAAAGGCAAGAGAACATCGCACAGATCAGGTATGCTTATTCCTGCCTCCTCGCAGGTTCCAGGCATGCCACCTTGCCCGGTATTTGAGCAAGCACCAGCGACTTCAAACAACAGAAAAATACTCTTGAGACGGAATATTTTGTTAGAAAATATCTGGAAAAAGTTCTCATATTTCTATGGAATAAATCAAATTACGAGAAAGGACAGGGGCGTGATGGCTGCATTACCGCAAGCTCTGGATCACTACCGACTGCTCCGGCGTCCGGGTCATGGGGCATGGCGGAAATTTACCTGGCCTGGAGGGATTGCTAGAAGTATGGGTGGTATGAATCGTTCTTCTGGATATGTTGCCGGTAAAAGCTTTCCGGTCGTCAGTTCTTCTGTCCCGCTTGCGCTCATGCTCGCGGGTATGCTCTCCACTTTTGTCTTGCTGGACGCGGTACTGCCGTTACAATACCTGCAGTTTCACGACGCGCTGCTGGCAAGCATCTGGCGCTGGTCTATCCAGCCGACACTACAATTTTTTCCGGGGTGGGCGCTGGCAATTTCCGTACCCGGACTGCACGCGGCAAAAGCAACAAAACCGCTCTGGCCGCTGGCCTGGGAAGAGACGGGTATCCTGGTCGGGTCAATCCTGCTCGTCTTTCTCATGTACCTGCTGGCTCTGCGCTTCCTGCCCGCGCGCATCACGCAGCGTTCTCTCTTTTTCTCCACCCTGCTGCTCGGGCTGTGCTGCATCACCTTTCCCGTCGTGACCTCCTCCGATGTCTTTTCCTACATCGCCTATGCGCGTCTGGATGTGATCTACCACCAGAACCCGCTAACCGCGCTGCCGACGCTGATTCACTTCGACCCGGTCTATCCCTATGTCTACTGGGTGAAGCAGCCCTCGGCCTACGGCCCCGTCTGGGCCATGATTACCGGCGAATTGCAAATGATTGTCGATACGCTCGGCTGGAAACAGATTGTGGCGATGGTGCTGGCGCTGCGGCTATTCGGGTTGGCGATACATCTCGCCTCCACCATGCTCATCTGGTCGATCAGCGGCTATCTCATGGGGGCCAACGCGGCCTTCCTGCGCGAGAAGCGCCTGCTGCTGACGCTGGCCTTTGCCTGGAATCCTCTGTTACTCTTTGAAGCCTGTGTCAACGCGCATAATGATGCCACCGTCCTCCTTTTTGTCCTGCTCACGCTCTGGCTGCTGGCGCGCGGTCAGCATGCGAATGCGGGCATCGTTCCTGCGGCGACGCTATTGCAGGCGGTGATCCTCTTTGCGCTGGCGACCTGCCTGAAACTCAATATAGTCATCCTGATACCGGGTTTTCTCCTCTTTGTCTGGTCGCAGCCGCGACGCTGGCGCACTCTCGCGGGTACTGCGCTGGCCTACCTGGGGACAGTTGTCCTGCTCTACCTGCCCTTCTGGCAAAACGGCGCGGCCCTCAACGTGCTGCGGGTCAACCCCGGCACCAACCATTCCGACAATTCGCTGGCGCAGTTTGTCGCTCGTCTTGTGAACAGCCTGAGTACACTGGCGGGTCACAGGCTTTCACCCGCGATGAACATATCCCTTGATCTCTCTGTACACATGCTCAGTATCGGCGTCTTTGTGGTGCTTTTTGCGCTGCTCTGTGGGTGGACAGTCGTGCGGTGGAAGGGCATGCGCACGCTATCCGGCCTGGTGCGCTGGCTGGCTCTCGCCTGGCTGCTCTACTGTATCGTTGGCTCGCCCTGGTTCTGGCCCTGGTATACCGTCACCTTCTTCGGCCTGTACGCGCTGGTTGAAGCGGCGAGCGGCTCCGAACCATCAACCGCTCGCCAGGTAGATACGGGTGCGGCTGTGCGGCTCATGGCTTTCAGCATGCTTTCCCTCTATAGCTTTAGCACGTGGCCGATGATGTATAGCTATGTACCGGGCCTCCCCGCTTTCAGATGGGCCTACTTCGCCGGTCTCTGGCTCTGGTTGCTGCCTCTGCTGACCATCCGCAGAAGGGGGCAGCACAGTCGGCCAACGGCTCATCCTTTGTTCGTGCTGTGGCCGGGGCCGGAGAGGAGACAAAACCCTGTCTCCTGAGCGCATGCGGCAATGCATGAGCGCGCCTACGAGTTTGCCATGTGAGACGTGATATCATTGCAATGTGTAGCAAGTTACGTTTGAGGAAGCAGGAAACAAATGGAACACCGAATGTTAGGCAAAGCCGGATTTCAGGTACCGGTGGTTGGACTGGGAACCTGGCGCACGTTTGATGTACGGAGCCAGACCGATGAGATGCGCGCAAACGAGGTTGTGAATACCGCCTTTTCGGTCGGCTCCAATTTCTTCGATTCTTCGCCAATGTATGGCGAGGCCGAGCGCGTGCTTGGCCGCACGCTGGATGGCAGACGCGAGCAGGCGCTGGTAGCGACGAAGGTCTGGACAGAGAGCGAACGAGAGGCGCAGGTGCAGGTGGAACACGCCCTCGCCTTTTTCGACGGCTACATCGACCTCTACCAGATTCACAATCTGGTGGCATGGCCGCAGCGGCTGGCGCTGCTGGAACGTCTGAAGGGCGAGGGCAAGGTGCGGGCCATCGGGGTAACGCATTACAGCAGCGCAGCCTTCCCCGAACTGCGCAAGGTGATGCAGAGCGGGCGTATCAGCGCCATCCAGATTCCCTATAACCCCTTGCAGCGCGAGGTGGAGCGTGAAATTTTACCTCTGGCAGACGATCTCGGTCTGGGTGTGGTTGTCATGCGCCCCTTTGGCGAGGGAGAATTGATGCGCCGCGTCCCTTCGCGCGCCGCCTTGCAGCCCCTGCAAGCCTTTGGCGTCTCCACCTGGGCGCAGGCGCTGCTGAAATGGATTTTGAGCGATCTACGCTGCCACGTGGCGATCCCGGCTACCTTTGTGCCGGGCCATGTCATCGAGAACGCGGCAGCCGGGAAGCCGCCCTGGTTTGGCCCCGACGAACGCGCCTATGTCGCTCGTCTGGCCGGGACATAAGGTTCAATTGCAGAGGCAGCAGGGCCGCCGGGCTTTCGTTCCGCGCCAGGGCATGTCATACTGCCATTATTCCAGCACCGCTGCCGTCGGCCCCTCTGCCAGGAAGGCCGCGAGTCGGTCGGGGTCGAAGCTGGCGACGCGAGCGGGGCTGAGGTCGTCCAGTTCGGGCGTTGGTTGGCCCGCCAGTTGAGCGGCGACGGCGCGCCCGACGGCAGGCGAGATGGCGAAGCCATGACCGGAAAAGCCCAGCGCGAGGGTCAATCCCTCCCATCCCGGTAGCGGGCCGATGAAGGGAATGTTGTCAAAGCTCTGCGCCTCCAGCCCACACCATGCCCGCGCTATCGTTTGCTGGCCTACAGACGGGAGGAGTTCGCAGGCCGTGCGCCAGTTGCCCTCAATATGCTGCGGCAGCAGTGTGTAGGAACGCCGGTCGGCAGCAGGCAGGCCGAGCCAGCCGCCGCCGAGCAAAAACGCGCCATCGTCCAGTTGTTTGAGCGAAAGCGAGCGGCCCAGCGCGGACAGCACCGGGCGCAGGCTGCCCGGCGTGGCAGGCGTTGACAGCACCATCTGCAAAGCTCGCGTGCGTATGGGCAGTTGCACGCCCATCGCTGCCATCAGTTCACTGCTCCACGCGCCTGCCGCCAGGACGATCTGCTCCGCTCGCACCTCCTGCGCTTCGCCGCGTTCCACCCGCGCCCCCACCACGCGCTGGCCCTCCACGAGCAGGGCCGTACAGATCGTCTCCGTCCAGTAGCTGGCCCCATGTCGCTGCGCGGCGCGGGCGAAGGCGCGCGTGGTCAGCGCCGGGTCGGCCTGCCCATCCGCCGGGCTGAAGCTGCCTGCCACCACGCGCTCGTTCAAGCCCGGTACCAGCGCCAGCGTCTCTCGCCGGTCGAGCAGGCGCACATCAGAGAAGCCCAGGGCGTGCTGGCGCTGCACGTGGGCCGCCAGTTGCTCCGCTTCCGCCTCGCTCTCGGCCAGCAGCAAATTGCCGACCTGCCGGTAGCCCATATCGGCCTCAAGCTCCTCTTCCAGCATCGGCCAGCGCGCAATTGCCTCGCTTGCCAGCCACGCCTCCGCGCCATGCCGCCCCTGCCGCCTCACGCCGCCCGCGCTGGCCCACGAGGCCGCAGGCTCAACAGCAACATCCGCCCGCTCCACCACCAGCACCCCACGCCCCTGCCGCGCCAGGTGATACGCGATCGAACCTCCTATCACGCCCCCGCCAATCACGAGAACTTCTGTATGTCTTCTGCTCATATGCTCCTCTTTCCAGAGAACAGTTTATCTACCCACATGGTAATAAGTATGCTTGAGCATATTATACCTTGCCGAAAGCCCGATTGGTCACGTCGACCGGCGGGCTGCTTCCGCTTTCACTCACTTATGAATTGCGCGCCTGCAATGTGATATACTCCTCTCTGTGATCTTTATCTGACATGGGCAACGCGACCATGAAGTGAGATGAACTCAAACGATGAGGCGAAAGGAAAGAGAAGAACGGTATGGATCTGAAGAACAAGGGTGTTCTGGTGACGGGCGGCGCTTCCGGGCTGGGCGCGGCCTGCGTGCGCCTGCTGAGCCAGGCGGGGGCGAAGGTAGTGATTGCCGACCTGAACAGCGAGCTGGGCAACGCGCTGGCCGGGGAACTGGGCGATTCCGTCATATTTGTGAAGACCGACGTGGTGGATGAGGCTTCGGTGCAGGGCGCGATTGACGCAGCTCTCTCGACCTCTGGCAATCTCTCCGTGGCGATCAACTGCGCGGGCATCGGCGTAGCCGAGAAGGTGCTGGGCAAGAATGGGCCGAGCCGTCTGGCCTCGTTCAACACGGTCATTCAGGTGAACCTGATCGGGACATTCAACGTGATTCGCCTGGCGGCGGCGGCCATGGCCGAGAACGAACCCGACGCGGAAGGCGAACGGGGCGTCATCATCAACACCGCCTCTGTGGCCGCCTTCGAGGGGCAGATCGGGCAGGCTGCGTATTCGGCGTCAAAGGGCGGTATCGTCGGCATGACGCTGCCCATCGCCCGCGAGCTTGCGCGCTATGGCATTCGCGTCATGACCATCGCCCCCGGCCTCTTCGATACCCCTCTGCTGGCGGGCCTGCCGGAACCGGCGCGCATCTCCCTCGGTCAGCAGGTACCCTTCCCGCCGCGCCTGGGCCGCCCCGCCGAATACGCCGCCCTGGCAAAACACATCATCGAAAACCCCATGCTCAATGGCGAGGTAATCAGGCTGGATGGCGCAATCCGTATGCAACCTCGCTGATAGAGAGCTATTACCAGAAGTTTTTACCAGTAACGCCCCGCGCCAGCCCGGCCCGTTTTCGCTGGCGCGGGGCGTACCTGTTGTCTCGCTCGCCGGATTACCCCCACAGCTACTCACAAAAATACAGGGTGAAGAGCCTTTTGCGCGAGAAAACCGAAGAGCATCAACATGCGCGCTTGACAGTATGATAAACACTCCTATATAGTATGCTTGGCATGGTACATATCTTTGTATGCCGGTTGTAGAGCTTGTGGACGGCTGTCTTTTGATGCGATAGTAATTGTAATTCTAGCATTTTTCTCAAGGCCAGTTTGCCTTAACTAATTGGAGGTAGGCCAACGTGTCACCAATTCAGATCGTTTTTGTCCTCGGTCTGCTGGCAGGAGCGGTGATCGCCCTGACGGCGGGATTTTACTGGGGCAAGACGCAAAATAAAGAGCGTTTCGAAGAACGCCTGCGCCTGGAGAAGGAGGCCAGCGAGCGGCGACTGCTGGAAGTCCAGATGAAGCAGAGCGAGGCGTTGCGCGAAACGCGGGAAGAGACCGCGCGCATTCGTTCCACGATTGAACACGAAAATGCCGAGCGGCGAGCCGAGTTGCAGCGCCAGGAGCGACGACTGCAACAGAAGGAAGAGACGCTCGAACGCAAATTGGATGCCCTTGAAGCTCGCGAGCGCAAACTCGCGGCCCGCGAGCGATCCGTAGAGCAGGCCCGCGAGGAGGCGGAGGCGATCAGGCAGAAGCAGGCAAGCGAGCTTGAGCGTATCTCCGGGCTGACGGCGGAGCAGGCGAAAGAGGTTCTGCTTACGCGTATCGAGCAGACGGTGCGCGCCGAGGCCGCCCATCGCGCGCGCATGATTGAGGAGAGAGCGCGCGAGGAGGCGGAGGCTACCGCCCGCGAGATCATCACCCTGGCCATCCAGCGATGTGCCTCTGACCAGGTAGCCGAGGCTGTCGTCTCGGTGGTGCCGCTGCCCAACGATGAGATGAAGGGACGTATCATCGGACGCGAGGGACGCAATATTCGCGCGCTTGAGGCCGCGACCGGCGTGGACCTCATCATCGATGACACGCCCGAAGCGGTAATTCTTTCCGGCTTTGATCCCGTGCGCCGTGAAGTGGCGCGCCTCGCCCTGACGCGGCTAATTCTCGATGGACGCATACACCCGGCTCGCATCGAAGAAGTGGTTGCCAGGGCGCGGCAGGAGGTGGATGCCATCGTGCGCGAGGCGGGCGAGCGGGCTGCGATGGAGGCCAATGTCCACGGTCTGCAGCCGGAACTGCTCAAAATCCTGGGGCGACTGCACTTCCGCACCAGCTACGGGCAGAACGTCCTCGCGCACTCCGTCGAAGTCTCCATCCTCGCCGCCACTATTGCCCACGAGCTGGGAGCCGATGTAAATGTCTGTAAGACGGCGGCGCTGCTGCACGATATGGGCAAGGCCATCGATCAGGAGGTTGAGGGGCCACACGCCATCGTCGGCGGCGAGATAGCGCGCCGCTTCGGCAAATCGCCGAAGGTCATTCACGCTATGGTCGCGCATCATGCCACCGAGGCAGAGCCGCAGACGCTGGAAGCCGCCATCGTACAGGCGGCAGACGCCATCTCTGCCGCGCGCCCCGGCGCCCGCCGTGAGACCGTTGACCTGTATATCAAACGCCTTGAGGCGCTGGAGGGCATCGCCAACTCGTTCACCGGCGTGGAGAAATCCTTCGCCATCCAGGCCGGGCGCGAGATTCGCATCATTGTCAAGCCGGAGGAGATCGACGAGTTCGCCGCCAACCGCCTCGCCAGCGATATCGCCCGCAAAATCGAGGAAAACCTTGACTACCCCGGACAGATCAAGGTGAGCGTCGTTCGCGAAACGCGCGCCGTCGATTATGCGCGTTAGAATTTTACAATGTCGGCAGGATAATGAAGTTTCACAAAGGATATCAGCAGCAATTCTCGCAGGCGTGTTATGCTGAGTGAAGCAAAGCATCCGGGCAAGCCAGAAAACCAATCCCGCGTCCCGATGCTTCGCTTCACTCAGCATGACACGCCCGAAGCCGATTCCCGGTTCTGAGCGTGAAAGTTCATTATTATGCTGACCCAAATTTTGAGAAGGGAAGAAGTTTTTCTCGCATGACAAATTACATTGACCTGCATACCCATTCGACGGCGTCGGATGGTATTTATTCACCGACGGAGTTGTTGCAGCGAGCCAGGGAGATCGGGCTGCGCGTGCTGGCGCTGACCGACCACGATACAACAGGGGGGCTGGACGAGGCCATTGAGGCGGCGAACGCGCTGGATATGGAACTGATACCAGGCATCGAGATCAATACAGACGTGGCGGGGGGCGAAGTTCACGTGCTTGGCTACTACCCGGAGTATAAACGCCCGGAATTTCAGGCCGTCCTGAGGGTGCTGCGCGACGCGCGCGAGCGACGCGGCCAGCGTATGGTCGAACTGCTCAACGAGCAGGGCGTCAACATCGCGTGGGAGCGCGTGCGCGAGATTGCGCAGGGAGCGGTCGGTCGCCCGCACGTCTCCAGAGCCTTGCTCGAAGCGGGCTACGTCCAGACCATCGGTGAGGCCTTTGATAAATACATCGGCACCGGCTGCTACGCCTACGTGCCGCGCTACCGGCTCACGCCGGAGGACGCCGTGCGCCTGATCGCCAGCGCCAACGGTCTGCCCGTCATCGCGCATCCGCTCGACCTGCCGGGCCTGGCGGAGTTGCGCACCTGGCTACCCGGCCTCGTCGAAGCTGGCATGGTTGGCCTGGAGACCTACTACGGCCCCTACACGCCGGAGGACGAACGCGCCCTGCGCGCCCTCGCCGACGAATACGGCCTGATTCCTACCGGCGGCACCGACTTTCACGGACCCGGCATCCATCCCACCCCCCTCGGCGGTCGCCCCGTCCCCCACGAAGCCGTCGAGCGACTCAAAGCCGCCGCCGCCCAACGGCGCGGCAAAACCCCACCCTCTTTTGAATTGCCGCCGCCCGTGCAGGAGAAATAATGGCAAAGAGGAGGGAGGCAGTAAGGTAATGCTCTTACTGCTTCCCTCCTCTTTGCCATTTCAGCTGGTTCAGTATCGATATAGCACTTTTGGGCCATATTCCACCGGAAATAGCTCTACCTGTGCTACACTATTCGCGGTTGTTCAGCACCATAATTTCGCATAGTTAGATCAGGTTCAGAGAACAGGGAGAGATGAGATGCTAATTCAGCATGCCGGATGGATCAAAAGATTTCTCTATTTTGCCACGACCGCCATTATCCTGCTGGCAGGAACCGCCGCCTGCAGCCAGAGTTCCAGCAACCCGACCAATGTCCCGACAGGAACACCGATTACTATTGGCTACTCCTATCCTGTCTCCGGCGACTTCGCCGAGGATGGCAAAGCGGAGGATCAGGGCTACCAGCTCTGGGCCAACATGGTCAACAGCAGTGGCGGCATCCTCGGCCATCCCGTCCAACTGGTAAAGATGAAAGACGATAGCAACCCGGATACAGTCACAAAAGACTACCAGACGCTCATCACCAGAGATCATGTCGACTTTGTCCTTGGGCCATACTCTTCCCTGCTAACAAAAGCAGCTATGCCTGTAGCTCAGAAATACGGATATGTTCTCCTGGAAGGATCAGGCGGTGCGCCCAGCGTCTTCCAGCTCAATAATCCGAATCACCCTACTGCCTTCGACGTCTCCCTGCCGGTCATCAATAACCTGGACAGCTTCGCGTACTATATTATGTCGCTGCCGCCGAACGAGCGTCCAAAGACAGTATCTTTCGCCAGCGAGAGCGATGATCCATTCACGCTGCCACAGGTAGTGGAAGCGCAAACCCTGCTGGTACAGCAGGGCAAACTTCAGCAAGTTGTGCCAGCAGTACATGCTAATAAAGAAATTCAAGCTGGCAATGGGATTATCGAGTACCTGAGTACGGATGCAAAGAATTACACAACAATAGCTCAGTACCTCATCCAGGCTCATGCGGAGGTAGTCGTGCTGGGGACATTTCTCCCTGATGTCAAGGTTATCATCCAAACCTTTAAAAAGGCGCACTACTTCCCCAGGGCCATTGTCGCCACCGCCGGGCCTGGAGATGGTCAGTCGTTTATCCAGGCCGTTGGTCTCTCCGCCGCTGAGGGTGTCTTTGTCCCTAATGGCTGGTACCCCCAGGTAAACAACTTCCAGAATGCCGAGATGGTGCAGAGCTACCTCAGCCTCTATGGCGGCACGGCAGGAGGCATCAACGCGGACACCGCAGAGGCTTTTTCGGCGGGACAGGTCATGCAGCAGGCGCTGACAAAGGCAGGGAAAATTAGCAATGCGGCGCTACTCAGTGAACTGCTTAGCGATACCTTCAACACCGTGCAAGGCGCTGTGAAATTCGATAACCCGGAGGTACCCGGCTCAAATACCGCAGCCCTGGCATACCTGTTCCAGTGGCAGCAAGGAAACTTGATTCCGGTGTTCCCGCCCACTGCAGCGTCCGCCGTTGCTGAGTATCCTAATAAGCAGGCGACTGTGCAGTAGTAGGAGGAGTGACGCCAGAACCGGCAAGCACTTTTCCGAAGCAGTCAGGCAAAGGAAGGCCCCGAACGCCGGTCGACGTTCGGGGCCTTCCTTTGCCTGACTGCTCCATTTAATAAGACCGCATAGCCTCTCGACGGCCAATATCGCGCCAGCGGCTGCGGTCGGCGCCGTTTTCGCCGGGGAGGTGGCGGCGCAGTTTCTCGGCCTCAACCTGTTCGTTCATGAGCAGGCTGGCGATGATGGTGGCAACCTGCTCATTGGAGAGGGCGTGGTCGCTGATGTTTGCCGGTGCCCTTTCTTCGGCTTCCTCCGGTTGGGCAGAGGGCCGGGGATGCCATTCTTCGGCGATGAAGTCGGTGGAGAAGTCACCGGCGAGGAAGCGGGGATGGTCGGTGAGCCAGCGAGCGAAGGGGATAGTGGTGCGCACGCCGAGGATCTGATATTCGTCGAGGGCGCGGCGCAGACGGTTGATGGCCTGCTCGCGGTTCTGGCCCCAGACAATGAGTTTGGAGAGCAGGGGGTCGTAGAAAAGCGGGACGCGCAGGCCGTTGTAGAGGCCGCTATCGACGCGCACACCGGGGCCGGATGGCTCCTGCAGGGCCAGCACGGTGCCGGTGGCCGGCAGGAAACGGTTAGTCGGGTCTTCCGCCGAGATACGGGCCTCGATGGCGGCGCCGCGAAACTCGATCTGCTCTTGCGTGAACGAGAGCGGCAGCCCGGCGGCGACGCGGAACTGCTCCTGCACGAGATCGATGCCGGTACGCAGCTCAGTTACAGGATGCTCGACCTGAATGCGGGCGTTGACTTCCAGAAAATAGAAGTTGCCGTCAGGCCCCAGCAGGAATTCGGCGGTACCGGCGTTGACATAGTGAATGGCGCGCACAAGGTTGACGACAGACGAGGTCATACGCTGGCGCTGATCTTCGGTGAGGACGGGCGAGGGCGATTCCTCGATCAGCTTCTGATGGCGGCGCTGGATGCTGCACTCGCGCTCACCGAGGTGAACGACGTTGCCGTGCGTGTCGGCGATGAACTGCACCTCGATGTGGCGGGCGGGCGAGATGGCTTTTTCCAGGTAGACGCGGCTGTCGCCAAAGGCGCTTTTCGCCTCGCTGCGAGCCGTGCGCAGACTCGGCAGCAGGTCTTTCGGCTCATGCACCAGGCGGATGCCTTTGCCGCCGCCGCCGCCAGCCGCCTTGAGCATCAGGGGATAGCCGATCTGCTCCGCCATCTCTGCCGCCAGCGCGTCATCTTCCACCTCGGACATGGCGCCGGGAACGATGGGTACCCCTGCCGCTTTCGCCGTGCGGCGCGCCGCCGTCTTCTCGCCCATCGCGCGCTGCGGCCCCGGCGGCGGGCCAACGAAGATCAGGCCCTCGGCCAGACAGGCTTCGGCAAAATCGGCGTTTTCCGAAAGGAAGCCGTAGCCGGGGTGGATAGCCTGCGCGCCGGAACGCTTCGCCACCGCCAGGATGGTCGGAATGTGCAGGTAGCTTTTGCTGGCCTGCGCCGGGCCGATATGATAGGCTTCGTCGGCCATGCGCACATGCAGAGCGTCGCGGTCGGCATCGCTGTAGACGGCAACGCTTTGCAGGCCAAGCTCACGGCAGGCGCGAATCACGCGCACGGCGATCTCTCCGCGGTTGGCAATCAAGACTTTTTGAAAAGGCCAGGTGGCGCTGTGTTTTTCCATAGAGAGGCTCCTTCAAGCATCTTTTTTTGCGTTTGTCGATAGTATAGCACGCTTTTCCCTGGTTGGAGTAGGAAATTCAGGCCAGTCTCATCCCCAGAAGGTTCCATTTTCCGATAATGTAGAGTAAACTACGGTGGGAATAGTACATTTCCACGTATTTGCACGATTCGACACGACCATTGACATGGATGGATACATCACAGCGCCAGCAGCACGCGTACCGTCTGAGAAGGGACTGAGTTTATGAATTTGAACTTTCTGAGTAACACGCCTATTTTCCGCCGTCTCTTCATCGCATTTGCGGCCGCGACCCTCATTCCGGCCATAGTGATTGCCTTGCTCGGCACATTCTACGTGAATTCTCTGATTTCACGAGGGCAGGCGGTCACAATCACCTTTGAGGCTCAGAGTCAGGCTTACGCACAGCAGGTCAACCTGCAGCGTATGGAGGCGCTCCTCACGGCGCGCAACGCCCAGGTCTTCGCCTTTTTAAGCCAGGGACCGAACGCAGACCCTTCCCTCATCGCCGGTGGGCAACAGTCCAGCAATGAGATCAGTGACTTGCAGACGACGTTTGACCAGAACTTAATCAGCTACCAGCAAAACTACGAACTCGCCACTTCCAGCAACATGGCGCAGGTTAGCAGTATCCTGGTGAGCCAGGACCCCAATACCACCATCATCAAGGATCAGCAGCAAACGCTGAATCTGGCACAGGGGCAATGGAGTACATATAAAACCTACCAGCAACAGGAGTTGGCAGCACTCGATGATATCCTGAAGCAGAAGAATCCAGATATCACGCGCGCTTATAATGATGCCTACACGCCATTGTTTAAGGCGCAGCAAGCCTACATCAACCTGGAAAATAGCTGGCAGCACCTGGTGAATCTGGCGCAGTCAATGGGGAATACGGTGTCGAATGTGGGAGACGCGCAGATCAACCCGGTGCGTATCGCGACGATTATCGCTATTGTCAGCACGATCCTGCTGGTCTTCCTGATCGGCTACGCGGTCAACCAGACGATCACGGTTCCCCTGCGCCAGCTTGCCAACCTGACGCGGCGTATCGCGAGAGGCGAAACCAGCGCCCGCGCCACCATTGCGGGCCGCGACGAAATTTACCTGGTCGCGTCGTCGATGAACAATATGCTGGACAACATCGTCCACCTGATTCAGGAGACGCAGGCGCAGCGCGACAACTTGCAGGCGCAGGTGGAGAAGCTGGTGAGTGAGGTGAGCGGCGTCGGTGAAGGTGACCTGCGTGTGCAGGCCGAGGTCACGGCAGACGCGCTGGGCGTGCTGGCCGACTCCTTCAACTATATGGTAGAAGAGTTGAGCAGCCTGGTGGTGCGCGTCAAGATGGTGGCCCACGAAGTTGAAGGCACAACGGTCAACATTCTGGATCGCATGACGCAACTGGTGGAGACCGGCGATATGCAGATTCGCCAGATCGGGCAGGCGACGGTCGAAGTCGAGCATATGGCCGAAGATAGCCGTCGCGTGGCCGAACGCGCCCAGGCGCTGTTGAGCGTGGCGCGCACCGCCCGTCGTGACGCGCAGGGCGGTCGTGAAGCCGTGCAGCAGGCGGTCGAAGGCATGGGCCGCATCCGCGAAAACGTGCAGGTGACATCCGGCAGAGTGGATGCGCTGGGCGAAAGCTCGAAAGAGATCAACAACATCGTCGATGCCATTTCCCAGATCGCGCACCAGACGAACCGCCTGGCGCTTGACGCAGCCATCCAGGCCGCGATGGCCGGCGAGAACGGCAAGGGCTTTGGCGCGGTTGCCGCCGACATTCGCCGCCTGGCCGAACGCGCCAAAGAAGAGGCCAGTTCTATCGCTCGTATCGTCCGCATCGTTCGCGAAGACATCACCGCTGCCGCCGAAGCAATGCAAGATACGCAGCGCGAAACGGCGACCGGGGCCACGCTGACGCAGGAAGCGGGCGTCGCGCTGGAATCCCTCTTCTCCGCCGTTGAGCAACAGGCACACGAAATTGAAACTATCAACCAGGTGGCGAACCAGCAGGTGGTCTCTTCCAACGCGGTTGCTCAAATCATGCGCGCTGTCACCGAAAGTACGCAACAGAGCAGCCTGAGTACGCGTGAGGCTTCGCAGAGCATGGAACGCCTCTCTCGCCTCGTTGAGCAGCTGCGCGCCTCGACCGAAGCCTTCAAGCTGCGCGAGAATCAAGATGTATCGACCCCGATGGTCAGTGTCTCACCCTACCAGGAGGCTGAAGAAGGTCAGCTCACCATGAGCGGCTTCTTCCGCACCGTCACGGCCTCGGCGGTTCCCTCTAGCCCCGCCATCGGTTCCGGCTCCTATCCGTACAACGCGCTGCCACCCGCCTCGCCGGCGAACACGGGCTTTGGTCGGGATAACGCTGCTGCCCCACTCTACCCTGCCGCATCCAGCCAGCCTGGCCAGCCCGCTTATGGCAACTACGGGAATTATGGCAACTACGGCAATCAGCAGGAGCAGTACGGCAATTTCGCTCCCCGCCAATCGCCGCCGCCAACGCCGAACCCCGCTCCTGCGCGACCGGGGCCATCGAACCCTCAATGGGAGCAGAACCAGCAGAGGCCGAATCCTCAGCGGCCCGGCCCCTGGCGACCGAATCAGCAGGGCCAGCAATGGGGACCGCTTGAGGAATACAGGGCCAACGGCAATGGCAACCAGAACAGGTAACTAACAGACATTCACTGAAGAGGGCGCAGCCCGATCAGGCCAGCCGCCAGGGGTGGCCCTACTCTACACGAGGCGGTTGTGCCGCTGGTGGCGCCGCCGCGTATAGTAGGGCCACCCCCATAGGCGTTCACTTAAGCCAGTGCCAACGCCGGGCAGGCCAGCCGCCAGGGGTGGCCCTACTATAGACGCAGCTCCACAGGCGGCACGACCGCCGCGTCTATAGTAGGGCCACCCCTGGCGGCTGGCCTGGTTCTCACTCCGTATCTCTCTTCTTGCCTTTGCTTCCACCATCTTTCTTTTTCCATACATAACCTTTTGCTTATAGGTAGTATCCAGAAGCTGCATGCTATTTCATGGACTATTCGTGAGGCCACCTGTTACACTTAGAGTAGTGACATCACCGGACGCGCATCGCTGGTTATGCGGGCGTTCTGGATAACGCGCCGGCGTAGTGGCTTTACGCAGGTGCAATCCACTCACTCTCTTTGAGAGCAATAAGAAGATAGAGATAAATAGCGAGATAAAACAGGAGGCTACTCATGATTGCGCAGAGAACAGGGACGATCAGGCACAGGGCAAAGAGTAATGCGGTGCAGGAAGCGATGAATGTGCTGGCGCACTCGCGGGTCACCGTTCGCCGCTGGGTGTGTGAAGTGTGCGGCATGGTGCATACGGGCGCCGCGCCCCACGAATGCGAAAGCTGTGGCGTGTCCGCGCTCGTCCAGCAACCCGATCTTCACCGCGAGATGAGCAGCCACTGGTAATAGCGCAACACGCGAGAGAGCAGGGATAGCCGCCTGCGCATCGATGCGCAGGCGGCTATCCCTGCTTTTTTGCCTCTTGCGCTACCTGCATCTGCCGCACGCCCTCGTAGAGAATGATGCCTGTTGCCATAGCCGCATTCAACGATTCTACGCCGTTCGCCAGGGGAATGGAGATCGTCAGTGTGGCCAGCGAGCGCGCTTGGGGGGAAGGGCCATGCGCTTCGTTGCCGATAATGAGCGCAAACGGGCGTGTCAGGTCCTGGGTGTAGTACATGTGTGGGCTACCTGCCTCGGCCAGCAGCACGTGCGGGCCTTGCGGGCGCGCAACCCTGTGGGCAATGGCGTTCCATGACATATCGATTTCTATGGGGAGCGCGACATGCGCCCCCGCCGCTGCCCGCACGACCTTCGGATTGAAGGGGTCAACGCAACCAGGCGTGAGTAGAACGGCATCGACATTCGCGGCCAGCGCCGTGCGCAGGATCGTTCCCATATTGCCGGGGTCGGTGATATCATCGAGAATGAGCAGGGCAGGCCGGTAGGCGGCGGGACGATTGGCGCGCAAACGGTCAGGGGCGAAGAGCGCAAGCGGCAAAACACTCACAACCCCCTGCGATGTTTGCGTATCACTCAGCGCCTCAATCACGCGCTCGCTCACCTCTACCAGCCGTTGTGACAGGGCCTCAAAGCGCAACAGGCGCTCTAGCAAGGCCCGCCCCTTTGCCGTGCGCTGTAGCAGTTCCGGCTGATAGAAGATTTCTTCCGGCAGCATCTCCTCACCCCCGCTCACTGCCCTATCCAGCAAGGTTTCCAGTAGATGCGGCCCTTCCATCAAAAAGAGGCGATGTTTTTTGCGTCCCGCGCCCGTATGCAGTTCGCGCGCTCTCTTAATACGCGGATTGGCAGGACTGGTAATCTGTATCATGGCCGTTTGCTGAGAAGTCAGGCCCCTGCCTCGCAGGTCAGCCGCAAGGGCTGACCCCATAGGTGTTAACTTAAGCGATGGCGCCCCCTCCAGGCCAGCCGCAAGGGCTGGCCCTACTATATACGATGGCTCGCAAGCTCTGGGAATGCCCCTGTATAGTAGGGCCAGCCCCATAGGCGTTAACTGAAGGCCGCCGCAGGCCAGCCGCCAGGGCTGGCCCTACGAGAGACGCGGCGTTCGTGCCGCCTGGGGAGTCGCGTCTATAGTAGGGCCACCCCTGGCGGCTGGCCTGCCTGGCGCTCGCACGGCCTTAAGTTAACGCCTATGGGGCCAGCCCTGGCGGCTGGCCTGCGGCGGCTACGGGGCCTATCTCCGGTCTCCGCCCTACGTTATCTTTTCATAAAATTACACGGTCGTGACCGAATCCAATGCTCTCTGCACCAGCGCGCTGAAAGCTGCCTCGTCATTGACCGCCATTTCGGCGAGGATCTTGCGGTCTACGTCGATGTTTGCTTCGTGGATGGCATGCATCAGTTTGCTATAGCTGACGCCGTGCATGCGGGCGGCGGCGTTGATGCGCGTGATCCACAGGCGGCGCATGTCGCGCTTGCGATTGCGGCGATCACGATACATATACGCCATCGAGCGCATAACGGACTCGTGGGCGGGACGGAACAGGCGCCTGCGCGCGCCACGATGGCCCTCGGCCATCTCAAGAATTTTTTTATGCTTCTTGTGAGCGGTAACGCCACGTTTTACCCTGGGCATACTGCTTTATCCTCCATAATAACTGATCGAATGTTTCTCTCTTCGGTGATCTGTTTCTCTCTCGTCTCGTTGTGAGAACTGGACTTTAGAAGTCATACGGGAGGAGTCTCTTCAAGCGGCGGCGGTCGCCGGTCGCCAGCTCGAACTCTTTGTCCGCCGAACGGACGGCCTCGGGTGATTTGTGGCGGCGCAGGTGGCTGATCGCCACTTTGCGGCGCATGAAGCGGCCAGAGCCGGTCACTTTGACGCGCTTGGCCATTGCCTTGTGTGTTTTCAGTTTCTGCTTCATAATCCTTTTCTTCCTGACTTTACTCGCGTGCGGGGGCAATACCATGTTTTCACGCCCATCTATGCTGTCCTGCCACGCAGGCTCGTACATCTCAGCGTATCTGAGGGGAGAGATGATGGAGATGAAGAGGAGTTGATCTCTTCCCGTCCCTTCCGTTCTCCTGTGAGTTTCCTCGCTCGTCCATCAAAGGCGCAGAAAGCCTTTTTCAGGAGTGGCCCCGCAACGAGACGCAGTATATCATACTTACTGCTTCTATGCAATAGGTTTTTTGCCGCCTTGCCGCCTGATGGCGCGACGGGCGTTATCCCTGCGGCAGCAGGGGAAAAATTCTTGCCTTCAGTTGCTCGGTAACCTGCTCGATGGGCAGGCCGGCGTCGATGACCTGGAAGCCGTATTCTTCGGACATGGTGTCGAATTGCTTGAGCAGGCGCGTCTGGTAGTTGACGAAGCTTTCAAAGAGGTCGGAACCGAGGCGCATATCCATGCCGGATTCCCAGTAGTCGAAGCCGCCGCGCTGCAGGACACGGGGGATCAGGTCGTGAATGCTGATTTTGAGGTAGAGAATGACATCGGGCTTGAGGGCGAGGCCGTAGATCGAGCGAATCCAGTGCGGGTCCGCCCCGCGCACAACGGCGCGCGCGATCAGGGAATAGATGTAGCGGTCGGTAAGGACGATGAAACCGGCGCGCAGAGCGGGGACGATCTGGTTCTCGAAGCGGTCGACGAAATCGGTGGCGTAGAACAGGTTCAGGGTGATAGGGCCGAGGGTGTGGCCCTCTTTGGCCTTCTTCAGGCCCGGACCGGCCAGCACCGAGCGCGTCATCTCCGTGTCCACGACGGCGTAACCGCTGCTCTCCAGCCAGGGGCGCAACCGGTTCAACTGCGTGGAACGGCCCACGCTGTCGGTTCCCTCGATGACGATGAGGCGACCAGGCAGAATCTCTTCCTGCTCTCGCAGGTGGATGGCGTCGATGCCATAGAAAGATAGCTTCGTCATCGCCCGCTTCTCCCCACTTCAGGCAGCTCTGGCTGCGAGGGGCGCATTTCGCGCGCCAGCCCGGCCCAGGCCGACTCCTGCGCCGAGGAGCGGATGCGCCGCACGCCGCGCAGGTAGGGCTTGATGATCTCGCGCATGCGCCGCTGCTGATCGGGGATAGGCAGCGTGGCATCCATCACCGTCAGGCCAAATTCATCCACCATCGCCTCATATTCGTTGACGATGCGCTGCTGGAAGAGTTTAAAGCTTTCGAGGGGGTCATTGCTCAGTCCCAGATCCATGCCGGCTTCGTAATATTTCAGCTCGGCTCGCCCTGTCAGGATGCGGCTGAGCGAGACTTCCAGGGGGATGCGGTAATAGAAGGCAACGGTCGGCTTGACGGCGAACTGGTAGAGTTCGCGTACCCAGCGGCGATCCACATTGCGCGCCACGTCGCGGGCAAAGGCGGTATAGATGTAGCGATCCGCCAGCACGATAGCCCCGGCCTTGAGCGGGGGAATAATATCATGCTCCGTGCGGTCGGCGAAGTCGGTGGCATGAATTAAGCTGAAGGTCGTGGGCGTCAATAGCTGTTTTTTCTTGCCCTTGCTCGTCGTTTGCTTGACAAGAGGAGACGAATT
Organism: Chloroflexota bacterium; assembly: GCA_902810755.1. The sequence continues at coordinate 5,149 of CADDYT010000051.1, read as the reverse complement.
CCACTCACTGAAGAAGACAGGATACCCTTCACTGATAAGCCACTGGCGCAAGAGTGCGATCTGCGTGCTTTTGCCTGAGCCGTCCACCCCTTCGACGATGAAGAGGCGGCCAGGATACTTATGCAATCCATATGTTTCCATCAAAGAGTCCTTTTACCAGCAAGCCGCTACCATATACCTTGCAACGATTATGCTGCAATTCGCCGCTCTCTGTCAAGTGCAGCACGAACCGACCGGTAATGAAGTTGCGGCTGGCCAGCCGCAAGGGCTGGCCAGCCGCAACTTGCTCATCTCTGCTCTGTCGGCATTTTCGGTCAAATAATATGATATAATACTATACTACACTGCTTAAAAACAGGCGCAAATGTTGTAAATCGCAAAAATGAGCGGAAAGGGACAGCACTTTTTCTGTCGCCATGAGAAAAGGAGGATGTGAGCCATCAGCCAGATACTGCATATCAATATTCCAACGCCACAGGGACACCTGGAGGGCATTTTGAAGTCGGAGGAGCCGGGCATCAACCCGCGTTACGCCGGGCTGGCGTTGCATCCCCACCCGCTCTATGGCGGCACGATGCATAACAAGGTCATCTTCAAAGTGGCGCAAACCATGCAGGCGCTGGGCATTCCGGCGCTCCGTTTCAATTTTCGCGGCGTGGGCCACAGCACGGGAACATATGACGAGGGGCGCGGCGAGTCGGACGATGTACGCTACGCGCTGGATTTTCTAAGCCGCCGCTACCCCGGCCTGCCCGTTATCCTGGCCGGCTTCTCCTTCGGCTCCTGGGTCGGGCTACGCGTCGCTGCTAACGATGATCGCGTGCAGGCCATGATCGGCCTCGGCGTCCCGGCTCGCTCCTTCGACGGCGATACCCTGCAGGGCAGCCACAAACCCAAACTGATCATTCAGGGAACCGAGGACGACCTTGCCCCCTTCAAACTCACCGAGCAGTGGTTCGAGCAGGTGCCGCCCCCCAAAAGCCTGGTCGCCATTCAGGGCGCCGACCACTTCTTCCAGAACCGTCTGGATGAAGTCCAGGCCATCATCGCCAGCTTCATCCAGACGCTCTAGTTTCAAGCCAGCCCGGGCAAGTCTCGCTTACCCGCTACATCGCTCAATAGCGTCATATCTCCGAAACAGATTGGATGCCACTGGCGCACCTTGCGTGTGAGCAATCTGCGCGGATATGTGAGGAAAGAAAGAAGGAAAAAACGATGTCTTCACCGGTAGAACGGGTAATCAAGTCAATAAAAAGCGAAATGAAGCCGCAGCCGCGCTTTCGCTGGTATCAGGGAGTGATCTTTTACGTCGTTATTCAGGCGCTGACCTTCGGGCTTTCCGGCCTCGTCAGCGCCATTGGAGGCAACAGGGGCCAGAGCCTGCGCGAGGATATCTTCGGCGATGTCAATTACTTCAGAAACCTGAAACAGGCAATCATTACGCCGCCCTCGTGGGTCTTCGGGCCAGCCTGGACCATCAACAACATCCTGACGATCTGGGGTAATTTGCAGGCGCTCAACAGGCCGCGAGAGACGCCGGGCCGCGATACTTTTCTGGCCTTGCAGGCCGCTTCCTGGCTGGACTACATCCTCTTCAACGCCGCTTACTTCAGCCTGCGCTCCCCCATCAACGCCTTCGTGCTGACCGTCACCATGTTCCTGCTCACCATCGCCAGCGGCGCGGTGGCCCTCTTCAAAATGAAGGACACAAAGGTCGCGCTCTCCCTGGCTACCCTCTTCATCTGGCTCATCATCGCCACCACCGCCGCCACCTTCCAGATGCTCTGGAACCGCGACGACCTCTACCACGTCGGCCCATTCGTGAAGCCAGTACCGGCGCTGGAGAAAAAGGGGGATTAAAGGGCTTTTACCCTTCTGATCTCTGCCGCCTGTATCGTCCCCACAAACGTCTGCGCCCCGTTACTTATCTCTCCCCTCGATTCCCCTACATCATCGTAGCGGGCCAGTTGTAGAGCTTGCTGATGGGAGATGATGTGGTACTGGAGTTTGAGGGTGAGGATGCGCGTGACGGAGGTGTTGATCTGGCTGAGGGAAATCTGGCCACTGGTGACGGCCTGGCGCATCCCGGCGATCATGTGCTGCGTATCGCTGAGACCGCGCGGGCCGAGCAGGAGGTCGGTTCCAGCTTTGATGGTGAGAACGGCGGCCTGGGGCAGCGAGTAGGTATTGCTGATACCGCCCATCCAGAGCGTGTCGCAGATGATGACGCCCTGAAAGTGGAGCTGGTCGCGCAGCAGGCCGGTGACGACGTTGGGCGAGAGCGAGGTGGGCAGCTTCGAGTCAAGCTGCGGGTTGAGGATATGCGTCACCATCACCATCGGCACGATACCCTCGGCGATCAGCATGCGGTAGGGAACGAGGTCAATGGCGTTGAGCGTCGCCATGCTGCGGTTCATGTAGGGCAGCGAGTAATGCGGGTCGAGCGTGGCGCTGCCGAGGCCGGGGAAGTGTTTGAGGCTGCCGATCACGCCGCCTTTTGTCAGCCCTTGCAGGTAGGCGCGGCCCATCTCCGTGACCAGCGCGGGGGTTGAGCCGAAGGTGCGATCCGGCAGGCCGGGATTATTCGGGTTGGTCAGCACATCGACGATGGGCATGAAGTTGACGTTGAGGCCAAGCGAGGTCAGCGTCTGCGCCGCGCTATAGCCCGCGTTATAGGCCACCTGCGGGTTGTCCGTCGCCCCGATCTGCGCCTCGGATGGCCGCTCGCCCGTGATGAGCCGCAATTCGTTGACGACGCCGCCCTCGAAATCGGTGCTGATGAAGATGGGGATGTGCGCGTGCGCCTGCATGGCGGCGTTGAGCGCAACCAGCTGGTTGCGCGTCTGCGCGTTGCCGTTCTTATTCTCGATCAGCACGCCGCCCACCTGGTTATCCTGAATCATCTGGCTCAAATCAGCGTTGTAGGTCGAGCCATAGAACTCCACAATCACCATCTGCCCCAGCTTCTGATCCAGCGTCATCCCCTGCACGATCTTTGCTGCGAGCTGGCTATTCGTCAAAGGCGCGGGCGTTGGTGTCGCTGTCGGCGTGGGAGTCGGCGTCGCCAGATGCGTCGCCGTCGGCGTTGGCGTTGGCGCGTTGCCGACGGAAGGCGAACACGCGCTGAGAACGATCAGCAAACAACAAAAGATGAAACCACCTCGTAGGTGTGTATCGTTTCTCTTCATGCCGTCCTGATCTTTGCTATCTCTTCCAGGCCCAGCGTTTTGATGGCCTGCTCGCGCAGCACGAACTTCTGCACCTTGCCGCTGGCCGTCAGCGGGAAGGATTCGGCGAACTGGAAGTAGCGCGGGATTTTCTGGTGACTGATCTGGCCTTTGCAGTAGTCGCGCAGTTCTTGCTCTGTGAGCTGCTCGCCCGCTTTCGGAATGACGACGGCCAGCAGTTCCTCGCCGAAGAATTTGTCGGGGACGCCAAGAACCTGCACATCGGCTACTTTCGGATGGCGAATCAAAAACTCTTCGATCTCAAAGGGGAAGAGATTTTCGCCGCCGCGAATGACCATATCTTTGAGACGGCCTACGATATTGACGTAGCCCTGTGCATCCATCGTCGCCAGATCGCCGGTGTGCAACCAGCCATCGCTATCGATGGCTTCCGCCGTCTTCTCCGGCATGTGATAGTAGCCCAGCATGACCAGATAGCCGCGACAGCAAAGCTCGCCACGCTCGCCGCACGGCACGGTTTCGCCGGTAGCGGCGTTCATGATCTTCACCTCGCCATGTGGCAAGGGAACGCCAACGGTTGCCGATTTACGCTCGAACGAATCGTCCGGCTTTGTCAGCGTGATGGCGGCGCTGGCCTCTGTCTGGCCGAAGACGATGGCAACATCGGCCCCCATGCGCTCCTTCACCTGCTCCATCAAATGCACGGGAACGGGCGAGCCGCCGCTGACAACCGAGCGCAGGGAAGAGAGGTCGTATTTATCGAAATCGGGATGCTGCAACATCGCCAGCAGCATGGTGGGAACGCCGCCATACATCGCGCAGCGTTCCGTGTTAATAATTTGCAGGGTGCGGGCAGGCTCGAAGGCGATCAGGGGATGCAGCGTCGCGCCAACGGCTAAATCGGCCAGGATGGCGAGGACGCAGCCACCGGCGTGGAAGAAGGGCATGGTGGTGCAGCAGCGATCTCCCTGGCGCACTCCCCAGCGGCGCGCAAAGAGCCGCCCGTTATTGAGGACGGCCCGATGCGATTGCACCGCGCCTTTCGGGAAACCTGTTGTGCCGGAGGTATAGAGAATCTGGAACGAGTCCTGCGGCGTGACCGTCGCCTGTCGCTCCTGCAGGGCCTCATCGCTCACCTGCGCGCCTGCCGCCACCATTTCGCGGAAGAGGACCGGTCGCCATTCTGTTTGCTCCGTCAGGCCGACAGGAGGCGCGCCGACGAGGGAGACGTAGCGCAGCATGGGCAATTTCTCGCTGCTCACCTCACCATTGCGCGCGCCCGGCGTGACCAGAGAGCGCACGGTCGCCAGGCAGTCATGGTCGCGCACACGTGCCATGAAAAATAGCGCCTGCACATCGCCCTGCTTGAGAACATATTCCAGCTCGGCAGCGCGGTAGGCGGGGTTGACCGTCACCACCACCAGCCCGGCTCTGGCGGCTGCCAGATAGAGCAGAATCCATTCAGGCAGGTTCGCCGCCCAGATAGCGATGTGGTCGCCCTTCTTCAGCCCCAGCGCCATCAAGCCCCTGGCCGTTGTGTTCACACGATCCCGATATTCCGCGAACGTCCAGCGAATATCCAGCGCGCCGCCGAACTCAGGATAGCAGGAGTAGACGATAGCCTCCTGCGTGGAAAGCTTCTCCGCCTGTTGATCCAGGCAGTCGCCGATGGTCATTTCAAGCAGTGGTTCGCCAGCTGCTTCGGCCTGCCAGTACGACAGCCCGTCATTGATCATGCCCATGTTTGCCCTCCCTGTGTTACTAGAATCTACCGATAGTGACCATTCCGCACTGCAGGCCAGCCGCCGCGCCCCATCGCAGGCCAGCCCGCACCCGTACACGGCAAGCCACCCACCCTCGCAGGCCACCCGTCCAGGCTAGCCCACCGTCGCAGACCAGCCGCCCAGGCCAGCCCACCCGCGCAGGCTAGCCCGCACCCGTACACGGCAAGCCACCCACCC
>CADDYT010000050.1 GCA_902810755.1 Chloroflexota bacterium | reverse complement strand
ATAATAGTACTCCCAGGCATAAAGCTGTGCTTATACACGAGACGCTATACAAGCTTGCTGACAGAAGCCAACGTTTACGGGTGGAGGTCTCCTGCACGAGGGACCCGATCGTACAGATCATTGAAACGCCCGTTAAGGGAGCCATAGGGCAATACAACTTTACCTGCACGAGGGACCCGATCGTACAGATCATTGAAACCCCTCAAGTTGTTGAGGTCTGGGCCATCCCCGTTATTGCCGCAAGGACAAACGAAAGAAGTAACTCCACTGCCATCCCTGTGAAGACCAACCCGCTCTGCTTACGCAACAGGAATGCAATAAGAAAACTACCAGCTAGAATACTGACGAGTATCATGACAGTAGATTTCCCAGGATGAAATTTCCACATAGGCATAACCTCGCTCCTGAAATATAGGACAAACTTTCATTGTGCTGGGAAGCTTGCCTTATGGGCAAGGAGCGTTGATTATAGCAACGGCGGTGCAGCAAGGTCCAGTTTGAGAAGCGCAGTCTTGACATCGAATAGTCCCAAGACCTTGCTCACAACAATACCAAGTGTAATCGACACTTGTCCCAGAAGGGCAACTGCTGGTAGGACAGGCAGGGCCGGTATTCGCGCAGCAATAGAGGGGGTTGGAACTATTACAGTTCGGTGGGGGACCATCGGGGCCAGAAGCAAGGGCTTGCCCCCTATTGAAAGATTCACCTACCATAATTGCTGCTAAACCAGCAGTACCTTTCGCCATCATAGCGATGAAGCCTCGTCGAGAAGGACGTTCTGCCATGACCTGGGTCAAATATTTCATGATTTTTGACATGTGCCACCTCTTTCTCTAATCGACTAATGGAAGCTGATTCGTTCAGGTAAGCATATTGGTGACGGACGATAGAGGAGGAAATACATTTGACTGTACCGCTAGAGGTACTGAAGTGTCCCCAAGCAATGCTTGGATATCTTCCAGTTCCTGTACAACGCCTTTTCTAATCAAATGACCCTGCTCGTCATACAACAATCCGAAGGGAGAACGATGGACATCAAACTGCTTGGTGATCTTTTTATCGCGATCACAAACAACCGGTACGCTGAGAGGAAAGACACTCAAAAATGCCTGACATCCCTGTATATCGGATCTCAGAATAGTAATCACGTTCCCACTATATGCACCGCTATCTAAAAGTTTATTAAGCGGGTTGACTACGTCCTGGCAACTTCTACAAGAAGGGGTCATAAATAGGAGGAGAACTCCATATTCATTGGATAAAGTTGAAAACACCAGGGTTGTCGATGTATTAATCGTAGTAGCAGTTAGTTCTGGTAAAATCGAACCGATAGCCGGGCCATCCTTTTCCAAAGGTATGAAATCTGTATCTGTCGTCCCCTGCTCTCGATCCACAAATCGGTCTAATTGGCGTTGTAATAGACCTACTTGCCGTAAGAGACCCAGCATCAAGAGGCTGAGACCTACAAGCAACAACCATAACACAATGTAGCTTAAAAGCCAGAAACCTGTCATCTGGGTCTTCCTTTCTGTAGCAATGACACTTTATGTCTGCGCTTTTCTAAAGGTCGGGAGAGCAGCCAATTTCGGTTGAATATCGCTCGTCTCAGCATAACCGTTGCGCATAGGGTTAACCCTACACAAATGAGTAAAGCGAATAGATTGTTAGAATATGGCAGATTAAAGAATTCAAAGAATCCAAAGAGAGACCATGGTTCCAATCCCATCCAGGTTGGTACAAGAATTACAAGCACAATAGTAGAGATCAGTAATATTCCATCTTCTATCAGCAAACTCCAGCCAATCCTCCGACGTAGCTTTGTACCGAAACAGTTGCAATCAAGGTCGCGGCCTCTCGCAATATTGATACTCACAGCAATCAAAAAACTACAAATCAGGAGCGAAAGAACACTGGCCGCTAGACGTACATTTGTCCCGGTAAACAGGAGGAGCGCAAGGAACAACTCTAAAGGAGGAAGAAGCCGTCCATAGAATTTGCTAAGGAAAGGGGGCAGAATACGATATTCCAGCACAGCGAAGAGAAAACCGTTAGGGCGGCGAAGCTTAGGAATAGCACTCATCAGAAAAATTATTCCTAAGCTAACACTCAAAGCTATCTCTACAATGAATTTCATACTCATTCCTTTCTTAAGGATGCTGGTACAAGAAGATGAGGATGGGAAGGATGGACGGCCATGAGAGGTCATGGTACTGAATCCGGCCATGTATTTGCTGTGCTGCTAACAGAGTCAATACGCCAATACGCCGACCATATTCCCCGGCACAATCTCTTAGCGGAACGGAGAGCATGAATATGACTACGAGTGTTAGAAAACTGCATGATAGCTTTCTCGGATTCCCATATAGAAAACGTGTAACATACAACTGGATTTTGAAAGAGGAAAGAGTAGCGTATTAAACCAGCCGTAGCCTTGAGATCTCGCCGTATATGTCTATAGGAGAGATAAAGCGGGATAAGTTGCCAAAAATGTCTGAGGTGAAATCGAGTTGTTACGCAGATCATCGTCTAGGGTCCCCTTAGTTCAGAAAACACACAATAATTATGTTTGCGTAAACTCTTCCCAATGTGCCTTCTCTAATACCTTTACGATACTAAGAATACTGGAAAATTTTCCATATGTCAATCCTGCAAGATAGTCGGCTCTCCGCCCTTTGGGGGGAAAGTGGTGAAAAAATCATGCCACGTCCCCCACTAAAATCCGCAAGCGTAAATGCTGCCGATTACGATAGCCATAGCCTTGACGCATCATGGCTTTGGTGCGATTGTTTTTGCCTTCCACAAAACCATTGGAAATCCGTGTGGGCAAAAACTGGAAAAAGGCGAGAATTTCTTGTCGCCAATGCTTGAAGGCCGAGAGGGTTTGGCGCATGGGTGCAGGTCCCTCCTGTTGGACCTGCGCAATCCACTTGTCCAGTTCCGCAGGCGCGGTCTCCACCGTCGCGGTGGCATAGCAGGTTCGCAATCCTTCTTTGAGTTGCCAGGCAGTCTCCAAGTCGGGAAGCTGTTCGCCCAACCGGGCCCGCTCCTTTTGTTGTGACTCGGTGAGGTCTTCGTGAGCGAGGAGAAAGAGCTTCTGTTTGCCTTCGAGCAAGGCTTTGCTCTCCTTTTTGTGGCTCCAACTGGAAACCACTTTCCTGAAACCCTTCATCACATGCTGGATCACATGGAAATGGTCCACCACAATCTGCGCCTGGGGCAAACAGAGTTGCACGGCGGGACGAAAGGACGCGCTCATATCCATACTCACCGCTTTCACCGCTTCTGGGTGATCCAGGCGTTCAAGCAATGCCGTGACTTCTGCTTGTTTTCTTCCATCACACACCTCAATCACCTGACGCTTTTCCAGATCACAGAGAATGGTTTCATACACATGACCCTTGCGCCGAGCAAATTCATCAATTCCCAGATAAGGCGGGGCGCTCAGGGGACTCTGCTCATCGATCTGGAGTCCTGCTCGCTCGATTTGCTGAGTGGCCACCGTTTCAAAGCAATCACGCACGAAATGCGCACTCACCTGCTGCTCTTTGGCCACCTGCGCGACCGCCTGGTTGCAGGCCTGGTGGCCAATCTCTTCACGGAAACGGTGCGTCGTTCTCCGCCGTCTTCCCGCCACTTGATCGGGTTCGGTAAAGCTTTTGTGGCACGAGAGGCACCGGAACCGACGTTTGTGCAGGATGAGTTCGACTCGGTAGCCTCGCAAGGCCAGATCTCGCTTCTTCCTTTTCCGCGTATCATGAATCTTGACACATTTCCGCTGACAATACGGGCAAATCGCTTGTGTGGCTCTTGCAACCGCTTCAATTTGAATCACGCCGGTCTCCTGGCAGACTTGCGAGAGGAGATGGAGTTCCGGCATGTCGAAGGGAACCCACACTCCTTCTTTCGCGCAACTTTCTTCCGTGTTATGCTGATTTGACAAGGGCTGTCCTCCGTCACCTGATTGGTGGATTTCTTCTCAGGTAGAACGAAGGACGCCTCTTTCCCTCTCGGTTTTCCCCCGAATTTCCCCCTCAAGGGCGGAGAGCCGAATGTATTCTAGAACTACCTTATTAAGCAGTACCGCCACAGGATTGAGGTCTGATGCAAACGCATCTGCACCAACACGCAAAGCTTCTAGGGGGATCGCGCCTCCTCCCGCAAATGGATCAGCCAGGAGTGGACGTGTACCGGGTGTGCCACCAAGGCTCTCATGAGCAGCTTGAGTGAGTTTTCGTGCCGTTTCTAGAAAGACATGATTGGTTGAAGCTTCTCGGTTTGCAAAATCAGCAATAAAATCGAGGAGATAGTAGCGCATCACAGGACAAAATTGCCAATCAGATTTGAGAATAGCAGGATTAACACGCTGCCAATACTTAAAGTGAGGTCCACAAAGCTCCGCTAGCGTGCGGTCATTGCGTACCTTCTCTGCGAACTCACAAAGGATCCTGGCAGCAGCAGCGCGAAAGGCAGGAGGGCAGTCTTCATCGGCAGGATCAGGCCAGAGCGCGGCGCAAAGCACTGCCCGGCAAGCTGCAAGCGGTCGTCTTGCCCACCAGATATGCAACATCGATATCGGTCCACTACTCTTCTCACGGCGGGCGTGCTCTGAAATCAGCTTAATTGGCAAGTCAACTTCTATAAGACGCTTCGGATAGTTCATCTATAGTAACCTTCTACACACGTCTGGCGTGTCACGCAGTATCGTTCACCTGAGAGCCATTCCTTTCAACAGGAACGGCTCTCGGCTTTCCTGTCTGACCACTAGCCATCATCTTCTTGCTCGAATTGCAAGATGCTTTCTGGATCTACCAAGTAATGTTCAATCCGTACCCGTGGAACCCAGTCCATCCGCGTCGGATCTTTGACTGGATGGAGTTCGGGTGACGTAGCACAATTGTACACCACATAGAGCCAATAGTCATCCTTGAGACGGTCAGCCGTCTTATATTCATTGTCAGTCAGCGCCACCTCACCGATGCTGGCACGACCTTTGACTTCAATAAAGCGTACCTTTGCATTCAGTGCATCAGGTGAACGTGAGATCAGATCGAATCCCCGGTTCTCACTCTCCACGCTCTCCACCAGCCAGCCTCGACTGCGCTCGTAGCGGATAGCTTCTTCTACGGCTCGACGCTCTATTACCTCATCGCGTACCATCGAGATGAAATCGGGAGCCGTGCGCTCGGGATGCGGCAAGACCCATGCCTGTCCATAGTGCCTGATATCGTCGACGGTGCAATGGCGTTCCTGGCGCAACTCGGTCAGGCGCTGTTCCAGACGAGTATTCAGCGCCATCAGATGCTCATCAGCCTGTTTGATACGTCCATCCAGGCCAGGCTCTTTCGATCCCGACTCCTTCAGCGTGTACAATCCAATCAATTTTTGATTCTCGCGATCGATAATGGTTTGCAGGCTGATCGTCACATGCTGCTCAATGGTGTCGATCTCTTTCTGGCGCTGCGCGCTGATTTCTGCCTGGAATTTCTGGAGTGCCTTCTTCCAGAGGGCCAGCATCAGCTGATCCCTGGTGGGCAGTGCTGTCTCATCAGGAAGTTCTGTGTCCGCGGCGGTTGGCACCAGATCAAGGAAGATGGTTGGTTGGCGAATACTGACCTTGCCGGTGAGGTCTGCCTGCACCACGAAGAGGCGGCGGTGTAACACATTGCCCCGTCCATCATGAATGGCAGCCGAGAACACATCTAGATGATAGGGTTCTTCACTATAGAGGTCAAAAAAGACAGCGCCTCGCTGTAACTCCTCTTCGACCTGCCGCCAGAGGCTTTCACGCACGCACTCGAAGAGAGGATGACCTGGAGTAACCCACTCAAAAGCCGGGTCCTGTTCCAGCAGCTTTTTGTTGAAGATGATCTGTTTGTAGTCTCGCCCCAACTTGCCGAAGCGCGGCTCGAGTTGCTCTCCGATCGGCCAGAGCGTGCGGGGGATACGGCCAACGCGATAGACATGCGATTGGCGGGCAACCTCTTTGGGCTGCACGCCGACCAGGGGAGCGGCCTGAACAAAGAAATCTTCGACGACTTCTGGAACCAGACGACGCTCCTTCGCTTCAGCAGACTTGCCAACGAGGGCTGCCAGGTTGAGTTCACGCTTGGCAAGGCCTTCGAGCGCAGAATAGGCGATCTTGCGGAACCGCTCGGTATCGACTTCCTCAACGATACGCCGAGTGATACTTTCTTCTGTCTGGTTACTGGCGTACATATCGCGAATCAGCTTCTCTAGCAGGTTGGAGGGGAAGACATCGCCCAGCACATTAAAGATTTGCCCGGTATGATGTGGGTCGAGTTCGCGTTCAATCGCCGCTACACGCTCGAACAGCTTCTGGAGGACGCGCCCCTCACGGGTATTGGTGGAGACAAAATTGAGCACCAGGCAATCTTTCTCCTGCCCGTAGCGATGAATACGCCCCATGCGTTGCTCAAGTCGTACCGGGTTCCAGGGGATGTCGTAATTAATCATGAGCCAGCAGCACTGGAGATTGATGCCTTCACCTGCGGCTTCGGTAGCCACCATCACCTGGCACTCCTGCCAGAACTCGTGCTCCGCATAGATCCGCGTGTTGGGCGTATCGCGGTCTCCGATCTTCATCCCTCCATGAATAGCAGTGACAGAGAGACCCCATTCTCGGATCTTTTTCACTAGGTAGTCCAGCGTATCCTTATGCTCGGTAAAGATCAGCAGCTTCATTTTGGGATCATCGAACAATCCATGCTCGGTGATTTCCTCTTTGAGTTTTTGCAGCTTCGATTCGACTTCGCGCTGTTCAAGCAGGCACGCCTGGTCAATCAGTCCGGTGAGCTCCTGTATCTCGGCTCGCAGCACCGTCGGCTCGATGGAAACCACCAGCCCCTCCAGCCGTTCCAGAATCTCCTGTTGCTCCTCATCGGGCAGTTCGTCGTAGTTATCGGGCAGTTCCTTTTCAAGCTGCGCCTGACGATAACTGGCTGGATCAGCCAGGATCCTCTGTCGGCGCTCTCGCATGCGTTCCAGGCTGCGGCGCACCGCACAGAGGCTGGAAGCAAAGCGCCGCTGGAGCATGGCCATAGTAAACCCAAGCGCACGACCGCGTGCCGACGGATCAAGGGAGGCTTTCAGCGACTGGTCCTCAACATAGTTGGTAAGCTGCGTATAGAAATCGAGTTCAATATCCGAGATCTGGAAATCGATGGTCTGCACCTCGCGATTCGTAAAAATCTTCCTGGTGTGACCCGTCTCAGGATCAGGGAAGGTGACCAGCGACTCCTTGGTGCGGCGCAGATAAAAGGGAGCGCTATTACGCCGCATAGCCTCTTCCAGGCTTTTCACATCGCCATACACATCCTGATCAAGCAATCTGAGAAAGAGGCAGAATTGTGCGGGATCGCCTTTATGTGGCGTGGCGGTCATCAGCAAGTAGTGATCGGTCATCTCGGAGAGCGCCTCGCCTAATTGATAGGCAAAGGTTTTCTTATCAGCACTGGAGGCGCTCATGCGGTGCGCTTCGTCAACAATGACGAGGTCCCACCGGCTGCGCAGCAGGCTTTCTCTGGCGTCTTCAATACGCGATGCCCAGGCCACCGAGGTAATCACCTGATTCTTTTCCTGCCAGGGATTGACGCCATAATTGGTGCGCAACACATCACCGCGCACAATCTCGAAGGTTTCGCGGAACTTATCCTTCAGTTCGCGCTGCCATTGGAACAGCAAATTGGCTGGCGTGACGATGAGGGTCCTCTTGGCAAGTCCACGGATTTTGAGTTCTTTCAACAGCAGCCCCGCCATGATGGTCTTGCCGGCACCCGGATCATCGGCCAGCAGGAAACGAATGCGAGGCTGAGCCAGAAAGTAATCATACACGGCTTCCAGCTGATGAGGAAGAGGATCGACTCGTGCAATAGAGAGGGCAAAGTAGGGGTCATATTCGTAGGCCAGACCCAGGCGCAGTGCCTCGATCCCCAGGCGGAACTTCCTGGCGTCACCGTCAAACGGGACGCTCTCTGGAGGGGTTTCCAGTGTTGCCAGTTGTTCCGGGCTCAGAATCGAAGTATAGGCCCGACCACTGCTCAGTCCTTTGCCGAAGATCTGTACAGATTCGCCCATGGGAGAGACCATCATCACCTGCACCGCTTCAGAGAACAGCGGTCCCCGGATGATCATATTTTGTCGCAACTGATCGGCCTGCATGAAAACCTCCCCTGGCATCCTCTGATTAATACACTTTTTTCTGCCTTTTGATTCGCTCTGATAAAACAACTCTTTTCAAGAGGTTCTTTTTGCTATTCTGCAAACTGGAATATGCCACATCTCTCCCGAAAAGATGTAGCAGGTATAATGTTGCTTTATCTGCTCAGGTAATAGATCGCCGCACTGCCCCCTTTGAGCGAGGAGGAGCAACTCCTATATAAACTATACCGTAGGGTTCTCATTGTAGGGCAGTTCGCAGCCGTCGTCAAGAGATGGTAAACCAGAGGGGCCGTTTAGGCCCACCGAAATTTACAACTTTGAGCAACAAAGAAAACTAAATCGAGAAGATTATTGCTCCTGCCAATATAAGTAAAAATGCATCTCCTAACAAAGATGCAAATAAGCTAAACACAAATATACTTGTGTTTCCAGATCATTTGAGATATTTTGTTCCATTACGTCTCCATTAATATAAACAATGGAAGCGCGAGAACAATCATCTGATGGCCTGTAGCTAAGCTATAACTTCAGTGCTGGGAGACTTGTATGAAGAAGTATGGGAGATATACACTTATCACGCTAAACTTTCTCCTACTCCCAATCGTTAGTATTCTGGGCAATACGCTGGCTGCAAATTTTCCGGCTATTCCTCGACCTCTTCTCTGGATTGGCGGGGGAGGGATTATTATTGGGTTTACAATTGTCAATGTTGCGCTAGCACTGACGGAAACTAAACAATATGAGGTGCCTTCACAGCAATCACAGCACCTGGATCGACAACACCGCGTTTACTTGACCAAACCACACCCGCGCTCTCAGAATCGGCCATCAACCCATCGAGAAGATGATCAACAGGCTTTTGTCAACACCACGAGCGTAGTCCCTTCTTCCATTCATACCGCATCAACAACTTTCCCTTCTGGTTCTGCTTTAGAAGAAGGGCAACCAACCATAGAGCGCCCTATGCTTCTTTGTCTGGCTCTCGATGTGTCAGATAGCATGAAGAAGCCCATTCTGGACCATACAGGCAAAGCGATCCAGAGATGGGCAAGTATACAAGAGGCAGTTGAGCATTTTGTCCAATTAGGTGTTGCCTGGGTGAAGGATCCAGAGACGCAGCGCGTTCTTCCCCTCTATCACCTCATGGCTTATGGCTTTGGCTTTAGAGAAGCGATGTACAGACTTGGAGTGAGAAAGACACCTGGAGGAACCATTCGTGATCTGCTTGCCCACCCCTCACTGCCCTCCCTTCCGTCGGCTCTTGAACTGTCAGAACACTGGAATGACTACAAAAATCATATGCTTTCAATGAAGGCATACACTGGCGACCTCTTTGGCGGAACCCCTATGTGCCAGGCTCTTCGTCTGATCCGGGATCGCATCAAGGATGTCAGCGCTAACAAAGCCTTCACTTACCCAATCCTGCTCCTCATCATCTCCGATGGACTACCGGAAGATGGGAATCCTGTGCCACTCATCGATGAACTTCATGCCATGAATGTAATGACGCTCTGCTGTTATCTGGCGGATCAAGACGTTCTTGCTCCCAGGCAGCTCTATGCGGCAGAAGAGGCACACTGGACAGAAGGAGCCAGGCTATTATTCTGTTGTGCATCTGCCTTGCACAATGACAACTATGTTTCGCGGGCGATGTTTGATTATCTGGCTGATTACGGCTGGAATCCTCGTGAAGGTGTGCGCCTGTTTGCTCAGGTCAATCAGGCAGAAGCTCTCGGTAATTTCTTGGAAGTGCTGTTGCAGGGTTCCGCAACCGAAAGGAGAACATGAAAACAATGGTACCTCAACAAGAACCAACCAGCGCCCCTGCTCAGGGAACTCTCTTAGGCGTTATCCTTGACCTCTCAGGTTCAATGTACACAAGCATGAAAAATACTGAGGGGAACCAATTCTCACGGATCGAAAGTCTCTCACAAGTTTTTCAGCAAGTGCTAGCAGAAGTGAAGCTTTTTCTCGAAACGTCACCAGGCGAACATTTGCCATTTCGCCTTTTCATTCATGGTTTTGGTTTCTTATGTAAAAGCGAACCAACATGGAAAGATTCCATCGGAGATATTTTCTCCATTGTGTCCCACCTCGACGAGGAAGTAAAGCGGTATCAGCCGTTGCAGCCAGAAATTGAACACTTGTGGCTTGATGAAATTGAACATGTTTTAGAAGAGAAAAAGATCACTGAAGATGCGAAAGAAGCCTTGCAGGTATTTGTGGAGCGAGAGCTACGGGAGCAAGCTCTACAAGCAGAGCAACAGCGAAGTGTGGCGCGCTTTCAACGGTGGTGCCGATCAACCTGCCAGAGGATCGATCAATATGATGCCCGAATCCGGGTACAGGTGAGCCAGTACAAAAAGCTTGCGGTACTTCTTCTTCCGTTGATCGTTTGTTTCCTCTGGCTCCTTCGCGGACCTGCTCATTTGCTAGCATACCTCAATGAAGTCTTTGAAGCGTGGCTACAGCGAAAGCTGGCGCACTTGCAGAATAATGCACACACTTATGCAACACAGCAAGCAGAGAAGGTGGCAGCAGCCACAAAAAAGGCTTTGGCCCAATGTGACGACAGAATTTCCTCAGCGGTCGAAGAAGGGATGATCGCTTTTCTGGATAGCGAGGCAACTCGGTTCATCCGCCTGTACAACACCGGTAGCTCACCATCGCAACGAAAGCGAGCATTTAATCACTCGTCGCTCAAGCAGGTGTATGAACACGTCTCAGCGCAAATCAGCACCATCATGAGTCCGCACGCGGATACTGCCTGGAACAAGAGTACCTTCTTACTCAAGCAAGCAGCAAGGGCTTTGAAGATTCAACCTGATTGGGATGTGCTGAAGGAAAAAACGATCCGCTGCGCTCACCAGATCGTATGGGAAACAATCACCCCAGCTATTCACAGTCAGGCGAAAACGTTAGCGCAGAAGCGATTCACAAGAGCAGTATTGACGGTAATAGTACAGAAAACGAAAGATGGCGAAACTACCCTTTCTCTTCAAGAAATATCCAGCATCGCTACTCTGCACGAAGCGAAAAACCTGACTCTAAATGAACTTCCTATCTTTGGCGATAGCCCCCTCGGGCTTGCTCTCAATCAGACGTTCATCAGATTGTGGAGAGAGGCCAAACTTCCCCAGAACCAGGGATTACGCCCGGCCATATTGATTATCTCTGACGGACTACCCACTGATACAGGGTATGTAGACTCCTCTGCGCTCGCGGAAAAAATAAAGATGGCAGGTATTCCTATTGTTTGCTGTTACGTTACAAACAGGAATGTCGGGCGTCCCTGGGTTTTGAGGCGCTCAGCCGGGTGGTTCTGGCCGGAAGCAGCCAATCTTCTCTTCTCTATGGCGTCTAGCATAGAAGAATGGCCCCAATTTGGGCAACGTCTTGCAGAGAGCCGCTTTTCAATCAAGAAACAGGTGAAGCTCTTTGTTCAGGTAAACCACTCAGAATATCTCAAGAGCTTCATTGAAGCCATTGTTCTTCCAACAGAGAGAGAACGCAGAATGCAGGAAGAAGAGAAAGTAGCTCCTGATGAGGTTCAGCATCGCATGTAGGAGTCCGATTTATCGCGCCCAGTAAAACCGGAGATATGATTCTCTACCTCTGGATACGATAAATTGCGACCCTACTGTTCTGCTCATTTGCTCATTACTCTAGGAAAGGGGGCAGCCTCACACTCAAAAGGAAGCCACTCCCTTTCCTTCATCAGGCCAAGCAGACAAGCCCTAGCAACAATGCAGCTAATGCTCTGCTAACGAATGAAGCGCGAGACATACTGGATCGCTTCGGCAAGATGGTATGCCTGAATGGCTGAGGATTCATCGAGATCAGCAATTGTGCGGGCTACTGCCTGTACCCGCAGCACTTGTCGCGGCGAGAGCTGGAGCTGACGAAGAGCCGCTTTGAGCAGCTGTTCCCCCTGCACACCCAGTGGACAATACTGCTGCACCTCATCAGCCGACCCAAGATCCGCATTGACCCACAGATGGGTTGCCCCGGCATACCGCTCTCGTTGTATTTCGCGGGCCACCTCGACCCGCTGGCGAATCTGTGCAGAGCTTTCGCCTGGGGCTGAACTCGGCATCTCCTCACCGATCAGCGGGACTTCGATCTCAATGTCAAAGCAGGTGCGAACGACCTCTCGGATACGCCAGCGATATCTGATAATCTCTTCCACAGAACAGAGACATACCCTCACTGGATCACCCCAAAACCCACAGGGACAGGGTTTGACGGTCGCAATCAGGAGGAATTGAGCCGGAAGCACAAGCTCTCCCTCTTGGGAAGGAAGAGAGATGACCTGTGTTTCCACCGTTCGAACCAGCAGGGACAGGAACGATAGGTCAAAGGTATCCAGGTCCTTCAAGAGGAGCACGCCCCCATGCGCAAGCGTCAACTCTCCTGGCATGGTCTGATCTCCGATCAATGCATTCCTGCTCATATTAGAAGGGGGCTCTCGGAGAGGATACGGCAGAGATGGGGTCGGAAGCAGGGAAGGCACTGTTCGTGCAAGCAGGGCTTTTCCTGCGCCAGGAGGGCCCACGAGTAGGATGTTATGCCGCCCGGCTGCTGCAACTTCTAAAGTCCTCTTCACATGAGTTTGACCGCGAATTTCGCGGATATCTTGCCCTGAAAGGGGACGCTCAATGGTCTTTGCATATGCCTGGAGAATATTCATCGTCATCTGTGTAATAGCCTGCTGTTGATCAGCAGTAAGAGCTTCTGTACGTGTTCTGCTCTCTACCTCTTGGAGCAATTCCAACAGAGAAAGCTCATGAGGTTGTTTTTCGGACGTGTTCATGAACGGCTCCTTCTTAAAATTCAGGAAAAGCAATGAACGGGTCGAACAACGCCTCGCTTAGAGAGCGAAGGCGTTGTTCTCTGGAGAGATCTGCCGCTCTTCACGGTTCAACGCTTGTTCTGTGGCTCCTTGATTTGAGCACTCTTGCGTCTTGTCTCTCTTGGCCCAGGCATGCGGGTTGCGATGTGATCACCGGGGCTATATTTGCGCTTTTGTTCCTGCAGGATGGTGTCGTTCATGTGGATGTAGTTGAGCACAGTGGTGAGATCTTCATGTCCCAGCAACTCCTGTAAGCTAAAGGGATCGTTGCTCTTGATGAGATAGTTCATGGCAAAGGTGTGCCGGAAAATGTGCGGACTGATGCGCTTGCCCTGGATCCCGGCACGTGTTTTGAGCCGCTTGAAGAGCATCTCCATGCCATTCTTCGTCAGCGGCTGGCGCGTTTCCGAGAGAAAGAGGTGATCTTCTCCGGCGCTGCCCCATTCAGCGAGTTCTGCTTCATCAGGACGATGTTTGTCCAGGTAGTAGCAGAGGTTGCGCAGGCAGTTCTGTCCCAGGGCGATGCGTCGCTCCTTCGCTCCCTTACCCAGCACGGTCACGACTCCCTTTTTGCGATCAATATCGCTGAGGCGCAGATTGATCAGTTCAGAAACGCGGATGCCGGTATCGTAGAGCAGCCAGAGAATAGCCCGGTTGCGTACTGCAGCTCGCTCAGCAAAGGGGCCGGTCTCATTGGGTGGAGCACAAGCCAGCAAGAGCTTTTCAAACTCTTCATCGCTGATTGTCTGGATCAGCGGCCTGCCGACTCTGGGAAAGACCACGTGCTCAAAGGGAGTGTGCTCAAGGGTCCCGCGACGCACGAGCCAGTGGAAAAAGGCGCGGGCTGAGCGGGCATAGGTCTGAATGGTGCGTTCGCTGCGTACTTTTCCATGAGCCGCAGGGGTGAGACGCATCTGTGCAAACCAGGCGCTGATATCATCTGCCTCCACGTCATCGATGCTGGTAATGTCGCGCTCCTCTTCCAAGAAATGCCGCATCAATCCCAAAGCCGTCCGATGCCATTCCAGCGTTTTCTCGCTATGATTGCCACCGATATGATCCTGGATGTAGGCTTCAATCAGCGTTTCGATGTCGCGCCATCTGGCCTGCATCCCCTCTCGTGCGGCTTTCCTGCCCGAGGTTGCCTGAACGACCGCTTCCTGTCCGCCCTGTCCGAGCCGGGCTTCGGCCTGGATATCGAGCTTGACCCGTTGGGCTTTCGCACGTGCTTCAGCCACACGTGATCCCTTCCTGGTTGCTCGTCTACCTGCCCTCTTTGACTGCTCAACATTCGCTCCAAGTGGTCTATTGTTTGTTGCCCTCGAAACCATGATTACCTGTCTCCTTTCATCTGCATCCCCTGACCCCCTTGGAGATCCAGGGGATGCACCAGTGCAACACGTCAGTATGCTGAAGCAGTGCCCAGTTAGACCAGAGACGCCGTCTTCCTCTGCGTGCGTCGGCTTTCTTCAGAACGAGGGATCTCGGTAGGCGACCTCTAGCCTCCTGTGGGAAGGAAGGCAAGAGGCAGGTGCTTGCCTACTCCTGAAGGCAGGTGCTTACGTGGATGGAAAGGCAGGTGGTCATGTATTCATGCGCTTGCGAACACTTTTGTCAACACGTGCCAGGCGAGGCAGGTGCTTGCCAGAAAGAGAAGGCAGGTGTCTGTTGGAGGCTTGTGAGACACACACAAAACCGCCGCCTCGATCTGCCATCACTGCTCGCTTGTTCTCAAGCGTCCTGTGAAGCACTTTGAGGGCGACGGTTGCTCGTTAAGAGCGGGAGACGGGACTCGAACCCGCGACAGCCTGCTTGGAAGGCAGATGGTCGCAAGATCGCCACTCGCCTGCTACAAAATGGCTCTGGGAGAGCGTTCATACATTTTTACGGTGATCCACGCTCATCTGAGACAGATGGTCGCCTGCATGTTGAGGCAGATGCTCATGGATCAGATGCACTGGAAAGAGTATACGCGCCACCCTCTCGTAAGGCAAGAGAGGCAGATGGTCAACCACGCAGGAATGAGACGCTGCCCTTCACTCTCAGGCGCATTGACAGCCTTCGGACATCCTTCGCATTCCCATAAACTGGCAACGAGATCTTCAGTGAAAGAGCCGGAAGGTGATGGACCTCAAAGCGTTCTCACCGTTGTCGAAACCGTATTGAACAGGAACAGAGAACAGCCCCGTCTCCCTCTTCGGTAGAGTCCTGCCTTCACATGTGCGACAATATTCAGAGCAGAGAAATGAGAAGGGACATACCGCAAGATGACGAGAAAAAACAGGCAAAATCCCCCGCAGGAGGAACCACCGAGACTTCGGCAGGTTCGTTATGTCGTTACCACCGCGCCACAGACCGATGATCCAGTAGATGGCTACTACGCCGCCTTCCGGGATGGCTTCTTCTTTTGTGTTGGGAAAGGAGCCAGCAGGGAAGAGGCCCTTGCCGACCTGCTCCCCAAACTCGAGGCGTATCTTTTGAGGAAATGGCAAGAGAGCAAACACCGACTCCTTCCCACTCCACTCTCTTCCTCGAAAGAAGTGAGCACTGTGATCGTCTCCATCCCTGATGTCTTTAGAAAGAGGTACGCTCTGCCCGACGAGCAGCGGCGCAAACGACTGCAAGAGCGGCCACGAGTCGCTATCTATCTCCAGAAGGTACCCGACGGACTGCCAGCAAGTACCAAACGGCACTATGCCTCCCGACTGAGTGAATGCCGAACATACGCAACAGAGCAGGGGTGGCAGGTCGTTGCCATCTACGATGAGGCAGAACACGCAGACAAGACACCCCTCCTCGAGGATATCCGGGCGGGGCGAGTAGATCTCGTGCTAGTTCATTCGCTCCATGATCTTAGCCGCAAGAAGCAAGAGGTGCTCACGCTCTATACGAAAATGAAAGCTCCGGGTGTGCGCCTTCACGAACGAGGGGCAGGCGACTTCGAGTCCATCTTGCAAGAGGATGAGCGCTTCACAGCCTTCATCTTCCAGCCTGATCCAACGCTCCGACCAGAGTGGGTCGATACCTATACAGCGGCCCGGCTCTTCAGCAAGGGGAACGATTCCCCCTCACCCGCACCAGCACAAGAACAGGAGCATCCTATGAGCTATATCGAGCAGAGAAATGCACGCCTAACTCTCTCCCGCGAACTCAAGCATGACATCGAGACTGCTATCTATCTGTATGCTGCCACAGAAACCGAACTTGCCGAGCGGGAAGCCCGCTGTAAGGCGCTGGCAAAGCAAGAGGGATTGAAAGTCTTGACGATCTGCCAGGACCTGATCGGTGATCAGGAACAGGATTACCGCCGCGCGCTCGCACGCCTCTATCTTCCGCCGATCCCGTATGACATCATCATCGTAGACGATCTCACTCAATTCGGCAAGACGCGAAAGGGAGGTGTGAACTTACCATGCTCTTATCGACAAGTTACCATCTCTTTTCACTCCTGTAGTGCTGGCTCTGCTCATTGGCATCGGAACGGGAGGTGCTACGTGGGGCGCTACACCTGGAGTAAGGGTTGATTGTTCAGTTTGTGGCATACACTTCTCCTCTTCGTCATAGATGATCGTCTGTTTGAGAAACTGACCACGCGATGTAGTATACTGAGGGGGAAAGAAAGTGATGTAACATGTACTTGCCAGAGAGTTGCTATCTTCTTACAACATGGCAGCGATCTCAAGCGGTTTTGTCTGACGGGGCAGCGTCGATGAGCAAAAAGCATCAAGAGGCCTCCTCTTCCCAACAGGTCAAGACAAAGCGCTTTCCGAATGAGCGTCTGAAGGCACATCGGCTCAAGAAGAACTGGACGCAGGTCTACGTCGCCACGATGATCGGCACCAGCGATGTCGAGGTCTCCCGCTGGGAAACTGGTGCTTCGATTCCAAGCCTCTACTTTCGTGAGAAGCTGTGCAAACTGTTCGGGAAAACACCGGAAGAACTCGGTCTTGCCTCTAATGGGGCTGGACTACAAGAGGAACACCTGGTACCAGCTTGCTCAGCTCTCCCGTTACCCCCCACCTCGCTGATTGGCCGAGAGCAGGAAATTGCCGAACTCTGTACGCTGCTGCAGCATACTAAGATGCGCTTGCTCACCCTCACGGGAACTGGTGGGGTGGGCAAAACACGCCTGGCGCTCGAGGTGGCCCATGAGATGCAGAAGCACTTCACGGATGGGGTCTGCTTTGTCTCGCTGGCACCGCTGCGGGATGCTGCCATGGTCGTTCCTACCATTGCTCAGGCATTGGGGCTGCACGGAAGCAGTACACGTCCTTCTCTTGAATACCTGAAATCATTCCTGCAAGACAAGCACGTGCTGCTGGTGCTCGACAATTTCGAGCAGGTAGTGGCAGCCGCTCCCGCCCTGGTGGACCTGTTGGCTGCTTGCCCGCACCTCAAGCTACTGGTCACCAGTCGCGAGGTGCTGCATGTGCGTGGCGAACGCGAGTTTGTTGTCCAGCCGCTCACGCTGCCGGATCCTGCGCCTTTTCCTGAGAGGGAGGGGCTGATGTGTACTGGGGCGGTGGCCTTATTTCTCGAGCGAGCACGAGAGATGATTCGTGACGTTGAGTTGAGCGATGACGACCTTCTGCTCATTGCGGAGATTTGTCGGCGCGTTGATGGTTTACCGCTGGCGATTGAACTCGCCGCAGCCCGGCTCAAGCTGCTCCCCTTGTCTAGGCTACTGGAACGGTTAGAGCATCGCCTGACCATCTTGACGAGAGGGCCACGCGATCTGCCAGAGCGTCAGCAAACCTTGCGCAACACGCTTGAGTGGAGCTACGAGCTGCTCACGAAAGAGGAACAGCTCCTCTTCCGCCGACTCGCCGTGTTCGTTGGTGGTTGTCGGCTCGAGGCGGTGGAGGCTCTCTATGACCTGCTTGATGGGATGAATGCATCCGTATTGGATGGAGTTATCTCGCTGCTGGATAAGCACTTACTGTACCGGACAGAGCAGAGCGATGAAGAGTATGATCCGGGGCGCTTGCTGATGTTAGAGACCATTTGTGAATATGGCCTGGAGCGCCTCTCCAGCTGTGGAGAGCTGGAAGCGACACGGCAAGCCCATGCTGCATATTATCTGCGCCTGGCGGAGGAGGCCGAAATGCATCTGTTTGGAGCGGTGCAGGTGCGTTGGTCCGACCTATTGGAACGAGAGCAGGACAATCTGCGTGCCGCACTGAGTTGGTCTTTGGAGCAGGCGGATGAGTCCAGGAGGGAGACAGCCCTGCGTTTGACAGGTGCCCTGGCACATTTCTCGTTCATGCGTTGGTCCGTCAGTGAAGGCCGCGCCTGGTTGGATCGGGCGCTGGCCAACAGCGAGGGGATTTCGCCTTCCGTGCGGGCCAAAGCACTCGTCAATGCCGGATGGCTGGCATATTTGCAGGGTGAGAGTGATCGGGCTGAAGAACTGTGTCAGCAGAGTTTGGCCTTACAACGCGAAGTGAGCGACACCCGAGGAATGGTCTGGTCGCTCTACCACCTGGGAGTCGTCGCCTACAGGAAGGGTGAAACCGCACTGGCCGGATCCCTCCTTCAAGAGTGCCGTGCCTGCGCCGAGGAGATCGGCGACGGCAGGAGCGTGGCCTATATCCTCTTGTTCCTGGGCATCGCCGCCATCGAACGGGGCGAGTATGCCGCAGCCCGCTCCTCTCTGGAGGAGAGCCTGGCGTTGCTCAGGAAAATGAACAACAACGAGGATATTGTCTGGTCGTTCTTCCACCTGGCGCGAGCACTCTTCGCTCTGAATGAGAAAACGTATGCTCAGGCGCTCGTTGAGGAAGGCCTGGCCTTCACGAGGCAGACGCATTACCAGTTCGGTTCAGCCGCCGGTTTGTATCTGCTCGGACGCTTCGCATTTGAGCAGGGTCATCTGGCAGAAGCTCGCTCGCGTCTGGAGGAGAGCCTGGCGCTCTATCGAGCTTTCCGAGAGCAGCATCGCGCCGCCCAGGTGCTCTCCTACCTGGCCAGGGTCGCGTTACTCCGGGGTGATGAGACGGAGGCCTGTGCGTTGTGCGAGGAAAGTGTGGTCTTGTTCCGGCTGGCGGATGATACCGAGGGCATCGTGTACTGCCTGCAAGGATTTGGCGGGACGGTCGCCAGGCAAGGTAAACCGGTCTGGGCCGCACGGCTCTGGGGAGCGCTGGAAGCACTGCGTCACGTTCAGAGTCGGCCTATTCCACTCCTCCTGCCATTTGAACGCACTCGGGCTGAGCGCGCCGACTACGAGGGCATGGTGAATACCGTCCGTGCTGAGCTTGGGGAACAGGCTTTCGCTCACGCGTTTGCCGAGGGACAGACCTTGACACCAGAGCAAGCCATAAAGAGGCAAGACCAACCCCTGACTGCCAGGTAGCCTCGATACAGAGCGAGGTCCTTTCAAGCAACGATTGTTCACCTTAGCACCGTCATGGCACTTTGCCCGGTCAATGGGTGAAGGGAGATCATCGTGTAGGGCACATCATAACTGGATGTTAAATTGGTGATAAGTCCAGAGCCTTTCTTCAGGCTATACTTGCTCACGAGAGACCTTGAAGCAGTTCTCAAGAGAAGAACAGGGTGCCTCTATGAGTACAAAAGGAAGAGCATATTCTCGAAAAGAAAGGCAGATGAGCGATGGATTCTGAAACCACTCCCATTGGAAATCCCTTTGCTGCTATCACCGATCCAACAGAGCTGTATGACCACTACCGGCGTTTTCGCGAGCAAGACCCTGTCTATTGGAGCGAGCAAACGCACTGCTGGTTTACGTTCTCTTACCCGGAAACGGCTGTTGTCTTGAGCCAGCCCGGCTTTGACAAACGCGCCTTTCTGGAGCGCATGCAGCAGAATTTTGGTCCATCGGTTGCCGAGATGCTCACGCACATGCCCTTTTTCATGGAACCACCAGAACATACCCGCACGCGCGCACTGCTGGCCTATGCCTTTATGGAGAAGGCTGTTCAGCAACTTCGTCCACACATTCAGGCCTGCGTGGATACCCTCCTCCAGCCCGTTCAGGGGCAGAGGAGCATGGATATCGTTACCGATCTCGCCAATCCACTTCCGTTAATGGTGATCAGCAAGATTCTGGGCGTGCCGGAAAGCGACTATGCAGTGTTTGCAGAGCGCTGTCACACCTTATCGGCAGCGACCGATCCCTTCGCCAGATCAGAGGTACATCAGGCGGGAGCGAAGGTGCTGGAAGCTTTCCGGGCCTATTTTCTGGAGCTCGTGGCAGTTCGCAGAAGCCATCCAGAAAATGCACTCCTCGATACCATCATTCAGGCGCGAGATGAACAAAACGGGCAGTTCAGTGATGAAGAGATCGCCGCAATCTGTATCAATATCATTTTCGCGGGTACTGATACCAGCACATACCTGCTTGCTAATTTGCTGCTGGCGCTGCTGAGTCATCCTGAGCAGTGGTCGCTGCTCTTCCACCATCGCTCACTCGTGCGATCTGCAATCGAAGAGACTGCACGTTTTGAGACGCCGGTCCAGTTCTTTGGGAGAGGAGTCTCTGAGGACGTCACCCTACGGGGCAAACACCTTCGCAAGGGACAGCTCGTCTTTGCTGTCCTGGGAGCAGCCAATCGTGACCCAGAAGTGTATTCCGATCCAGATCGCTTCGATATCACCCGCTTTACCGACAAAAGCAGCAGGCCGCATCTCACGTTCGGCAGAGGCTTCAGATATTGCCTGGGAGCGCAGCTTGGACGACTGGAAGCAGAAGTAGTGCTCGAAACCTGCTTGTCGCGCTTCCCTACTTTGCAAATAGTTGAGGCAATTCCTCAGTGGAAGCCAGTCCCGGTTGTGCGCACCCCAGAAACACTGCCGGTCGCCTGGTAACTGACCATCTCGCTGAGTGCCTACCCTCATGCTAGCCATGGGATCTGAAAAGATGTTTGAGAGAAGTTTTTCAAAGAAGGAAGGAAGAGCCAATGAATCTCGGATTACACGGAAAAGTGGCGCTGGTCACAGCCGCAAGTAAAGGGCTTGGTCGAGCATGCGCTCTGGCACTCGCTGCTGAGGGAGCGCAGGTCATGATCGCCGCTCGTCATCAAGAGGCGCTGCTCCAGACGGCACAGGAGATTGAGGAGAGGACCGGGAGGAGGGTGTGCGCCTTTCCCGCCGATGTGAGCAGGCGAGAAGATATCGAAGCCCTGGTGACGAAAACACTGGAGGCGTTTGAGGGCATCGACATCCTCGTTCACAATACGGGCGGTCCACCTATGGGAACATTCGAATCCCTTTCTGATGAGCAGTGGCAAGCGGCGTTTGAAACCGAATTGCTCAGCGCCGTCCGCCTCATTCGCCTCAGCTTGCCAGGCATGCGGCAGCGAGGGGGCGGGCGCATTCTCCATATTGTCAGCACCTCGGTCAAGCAGCCAAGCGAGGGACTTGTCCTGGCCAATGCCATTCGTCCTGGCGTGGTGGGGCTGGCGAAGACCCTGGCCCTTGACCTGGCCCCGGAGCACATTACGGTGAACACGATCTGTCCGGGACGTATTCTCACGGATCGCCTGCGCTATGGGGGAGGTGTTCGAGCGAGAATGGCACAAGGATTGTCGGAAGAGCAAGCCTTGCAAGAGATGGTTCGGGCGATCCCGATGGGCCGGGCCGGCCGCCCTGAAGAGGTCGGAGCGCTGGTCGCCTTTCTCGCCTCCCAGCAGGCAGCCTATATCACCGGCACAACGATGGTGATCGATGGAGGGTTCGTGCGTAGTATCTGGTAGGGTGTGCTTCGAGCAAAACAATGATTATCACTCTACTGAAAGGGGAGTTTGACAGAGATGCTCCACAAACCAGAACAATGGGCCTCCGAATATGCGGAACCATTTCAGGACCGCAGCGTTGTGGAGGCCTACCGCCATCGTCCGCCCTATCCAGCGGAGGTCTTCGATATCCTGGTGGAACTCATTCAAGGAAAACCTCGACATGTCCTCGATGTGGGCTGCGGAATCGGTTATATCGCACGCTATCTTGTAGACCGTGTTGAGCGGCTGGATGCGGTCGATTGTTCGTGGCCGATGATCAAGCAAGGCCAACGCCTTCCCAATGGCGATCATCCCCGCTTGCGCTGGCTGTATGGGCGAGTTGAGGATATTGAACTCTATCCACCCTATGCACTGGTGACGGCGGGCGAGAGCCTGCACTGGATGGAGTGGAGCATCGTGCTGCCGCGGTTTCATGAGGTGTTACTGCCGGGAAGCTATCTTGCTATTCTGGATCACGTCATGGTACCCGAACCCTGGTCGCTGCTCGGCGAGATTCTGCCACGGTACCGAACGAATATCTATGCTGGACCCTACAACATGCTTGAAGCGTTGGAAGAACATGGCCTGTTTCACAAGATTGGTGAGAAGATGACCCAGCCGATCCCATTCATGCAATCGTTCGAAGACTTCATCGAATCATATCATTCGCGTAGTGGCTTCTCTCGGGAGCGTATGGGACAGGCGCAAGCCGAAGCTTTTGATTGGGAGGCGAGAAGCATTCTGCTCAGAACGTACAGCGACGGGGTCATCCCTTTTCAGGTGGCAGGACGAATCGCCTGGGGCCTTCCAATGGGTAAGGGAAGGAGCACAATGGAGAAGAAGACATGATCGAGCCAGCGTTCAGCGCTGTTCTGCGCAAGCTCTACAACGAACTTGCGGCAAGCGGCGTCAACTGGGTCGTGACAGGCAGCCTGAGTTTTGCCCTTCAGGGCCTGCCTCTCACTCCCCATGATATCGATATCCAAACGGACGAAGCGGGAGCCTACGAGATCGAACGCCGCTTCGCATCGTCTGTGACGAGGAAGGTGGCATTCTCCTCCACCGAGCGCATCCGCTCCCACTTTGGCGCATTGCAGATCGACGGCATCACGGTCGAGTTGATGGGCGATCTCCAGAAGCACCTCCCGGATGGCAGTTGGGAAGACCCCGTCGACCTGGGCCGTCATAAGCGCTATGTGGCATTCGAGGGGATGGATATACCGGTCCTTTCGCTGGAGTACGAGGCCCAGGCGTACCGGAAGCTTGGTCGATTCGAACGTGCCCAGATGTTGCAGGAAGGGCTAGGCCGCTTTCAACCCCGCTCCACAGAGGGCAATAATCACAGGCTCATCTGAACTCAGGCATCTCTGGTTGCCATTCATGCTCCAGAAGGCTGTAGAGCAGCGCCCCTCTGTGATGCAAGAAGCCCTCTCCCGCACACTCCTCGAACTTCGGACCCTTGTCCCTGGATCACTGGCCGAAGCCCTCACCGTAACTGATCTCCAGCAGACACGTGAAGCCGCGGCGACTCAGCCGAGTTCCTGGGCCAGCCCGATGAGAAGTCCTTCCGGTCCGCGGAGGTAGCAGAGCCGATAGGCGTCCTGGTACTGGACCACTTCGCTGCTGACAAGCTCTGCCCCGTGCTTGCGGAGCCGGACGAGCGTCTCGTCGATGTCGTCCACGGCAAACATGACGCGCAGGTAGCCCAGAGCGTTCACTGGGGCGTTCCGGTGATCGGCGACCACAGGAGGCGTGAGAAATCGCGAGAGCTCGAGCCGGCTGTGGCCATCTGGCGTGCGCATCATGGCGATCTCCACGCGCTGCTCGCCCAGTCCCGTCACGCGCCCTGCCCACTGGCCTTCGACCATGGCTCGCCCTTCGAGCTCGAGGCCCAGCTCCGCGAAAAAAGAGATAGCGGCATCGAGGGATTCCACCACGATGCCGACGTTGTCCATTCGTTTCAGTACCATGCATCCATTCTATACTATGTCGTCCGTCCTGTCAACCAACGAGAGACCAGGAGGTTCCACCAACAATCGGGTGCTTGGATTTGAGATGGAATAAGTTCTCTTCCCTCCCCAGGTGGCTTCAACGACTTGAACAGCGTGGGTGTACTGTTTTCATATCTGGCGCTCCTACAGCGGCATCTACCAGGAAGAGAACACTGGGGAAACCATCACCATCCAGGTCAGCAATGAGCACCTGCTGCTTCACCTGCATGACACTGATGACCACGTGCGAGAAGGCGTAGGCATGCCAATCAGCGCAACACAATGTGTGTGGACAGGTGGACTCATTGAGTTTCAGGTCGCTGAAGACGGGACGGTCCCAGCTCTGACAGCGATGAAGGTCTACGAGTTCAAGCGGCTGGAAGAGGAAGCAGCCCCATCCTCAAAACGGTAGACCGCATTTCATCAACTATCGCTTCCGGCTATATAGCAAAGATTATTCTTTTTCTCTTGATCCCTGACGAAGAGATAATTGGCATGGATTTGATAGGGATTGGTCAACCAATCGGGTGTATTCACCACGTGATGGAGCGCATAGTCCACACAGGCCAGAAATCCTAACCCATAGGCTACTGCACTGCCAAAGTACCAGAACCCCAGAACTGGCATGAAGACAGCGAGAATAGGTGAGAAGTTGAAGGAATCGAGCCAGGCGACGGCTTCATACAGCAGGATGCGCATGACGAAAAGGACGAGTGCAATCCACAGAGGTGTCTCTTCGCCGTAGCGCCAGTACTCCAGACGGTCAATGGCAAAGAACAGGGCGATAGCGGCAGTCATCAAGAGTACGCGCCACCACTCACCCTGATACTGTTGCCCAGTAGCGAAAAGCACCAGAAAAGGGATGAACACGCAGAGATAAAATGCCGTTGAAACCAGAGAAAACGGCCTGGGTATCAGCCACCAGGTCCACCTCCGCCTCTGGTGTGGCCGCTTTATAGCAACGTCCCGGGTTTCTTTTTGCATACTATTCTCGTCTGCCGGTGTACTGAAAGACGCTATCTCTCTTCTGAGAGGATTGCACGGCTCCTGCAAGGCAGATAGCCGGGAAGGATTGGAAATACCTGCAAATCACGTATCGTTTGCTACTCTGAGCATACCAGAAAGCTGTGCGCACGGCAATATGCCACAAGTGGGATTTTCTCTAGCCAGAAGTCACATGACTTCTGGCTCCGCTCACGGCCCGGTCTGCTGTGGTTAATCGTACTTTCAGCAGGCAAAAATAGTCCACTGGACACATCTCAATATGCTTCAACTTCGGCTATACTTCCACTCGGGATACGCGAGATCAGATCTTTCTCACTGGTTAAGCATCTTACCAGTGGCTCAAATTTGCCAGGATTGATCGGCTCTTGCCAACCTTTTGCCACCTTCGCTCGTGTCTGTGAAGAAAGAAAGGGACATGCCATGATTGAACAGGAACGCTACCTGCGTGCTCGAACGCGTGTCCAGCAACTGCGTAACTTCTACGTCCATGTGGCAGTCTATGTATTCGTCAACATGTTGCTCCTCCTTATCAACCTGCTCACGGACCCTGCGAGCCTATGGTTCTACTGGCCGCTCCTGGGATGGGGTATTGCCATGGCAGTACATGCCTTCCTCGTGTATGGAGTCGGTAGCACCTGGGAAAAGGAGTGGGAGGAGCGAAAAATCAGGGAAATCATGGAACAGGAGCAAGAGGTGAGGTGATGAGCATGACTGCAAAGGGTGATCCTGCTCCAGACGTGTGGAAGAGGGAAAGCCTGGAGTACACTCTTCTCACAGGAACGCTTACTTTGCTCTTCGTCGATATCGAGGGATCAACGCAACTTCTCCGGCAGATAGGAGAGGAGGAATACGTCCTCCTGCAAACCCGCTACCATCACCTGCTGCAAGCTTCCTTCTCCCACTGGAATGGATACGAAGTTGACAGGCAGGGAGATGCTTGCTTTGCCGTCTTCATGCGTGCCAGCGATGCACTCTCAGCGGCGGTCGAAGTGCAGCGGCTCCTGGCTACCCACCCCTGGCCCCAAGATGTCGTCGTGCGTACACGTATGGCACTGCACACAGGAACGCCACAACGTACTCCTACCGGCTACACCGGATTGGATGTTCACTATGCCGCCCGGCTCATGCACGCAGCGCACGGCGGACAGGTGCTGCTTTCAGCTACAACCTATGCGCTGGTGAAAGACGAGTTACCGGAGGGTGTGAGCTTGCTGTGCCTGGAAGAGCACCGCCTGCGCGATTTTCCGCGTCCCCAGTCCCTCTTCCAGGCCGTGATCCCGGAACTACCAGCCGACTTCCCTCCCCCGCGAACCATCGAGAATCAGTTTCAGAATCTTCCAGCGCAGCTGACCACCTTGATCGGTCGCGAGCGCGAGATCACAGCAGTGTGCGAACTCCTCCAACGGGAAGAGGTACGCCTGCTGACACTGACCGGCACCGGAGGCATCGGGAAAACACGCCTCGGGATCGAAGTGGCGAATCGGGTGCTCGATACGTTTCCTGATGGTGTCGCTTTTGTGCCGCTGGCTCCCATCGTTCACCCCGGACTGGTTCTGCCAGCTATCAAACAGACGTTAGGACTGACGCAACCGCAGCGCGGTCAGAGTACCGAACATGTCGAGGATTTGAAAGCATTCCTGCAAGACAGGCGCCTGCTGCTGGTGCTCGACAACTTCGAGCAGGTTCTTCCGGCAGCCTCCCATCTTACCAATCTGCTGCTCGCCTGCCCACATCTGAAAGTGCTGGTCACGAGCCGGGCGGTACTGCGCGTGCAGGGGGAGTATGAGTTTGCTGTGCCACCGCTCGCGCTTCCTCACTGGACACATCTTCCTGCCACCGACGTGCTGAGGCAGTACGAATCAGTTGCGCTCTTCCTTGAGCGCGCACTGGCCATCAACCCTGGTTTGCCACTGACAAGGACGAATATGCAGGCCATTGCCACGATCTGTGTTCATTTGGAGGGCATACCGCTCGCGCTTGAACTGGCAGCGGCGCGCACCAAATTATTGCCGCCGCCTGCGCTGCTCCGGCAGCTCCTGCAAAACCAGCGTCTCGCTGTGCTGACAGGTGACCCACGCGATGTTCCAGAGCGGCAGCAGACCCTGCGCAAGACGCTTGCCTGGAGCTATCAGCTCCTCAATCAAGCGGAGCAGCAAATCTTCCGGTTGCTCTCCATCTTTGTTGGTGGCTGCACGTTGGATGCCATAACGGCAGTCAGTACAGCGATGGTCGGTGAAAGTCTGCCGCTCCTGGACATCCTCGCCTCGCTCATCGATAAGAGTCTGCTGTACCAGAGCGAGGCGGAGGGCGATGAGGCGCGCTTCGCCATGCTGGAAACGGTGCGAGAGTATGGCCTGGATTGCCTGCGTGAGAGTCATGAGGAGGAAACGGCCTGGCAGGCGCTTGCTGCCTACTACCTGGCGCTGACAGAGCAGGCAGAGCCGGAGTACGCTGGTGCCGAACAGGCCACCTGGCTGCAGCGCTTAGAGCGAGAACACGAGAACATCCGGGCGGTCTTGCAATGGTCGCTTGAGCATGGGCAGGAGAAACAGGACATGACCATCGCCTTGCGACTGGGAGTTGCGCTGCGGACTTTTTGGGACGTGCATGGACCGTCTCGGGAAGGACGAATCTTCCTGGAGCGAGCATTGGCCATGAAAGAAGGAGTCGCACTCCCATTGCAGGCCAGGGCGCTCTTCACCGCCGCGAATCTGGCCTTTCTGCAGAGCGACTTTGAGCAGGCAGAGGCCTATTGCCAGCAAAGCTTAGGGATCTTCCGCGAACTGGGGGATCGGTCAGGCATCGCCCACGCGCTCTATCTGCTGGCCTGGATCGCGAAGGATGATATCGCCATCGATATCGCGCTGGCAGAGGAGGCACTGGCGCTCTTTCGAGAACTCGGCAACAGACGCTACATTGCCTGGTCAATCTACATGCTGGCCTATTTAGATCTCCTGCCTGGAGAATACCAGAACGCTTTCAGGTTGCTGGAGGAGAGTCTGGCCCTGCATCAGGAACTGGGCAATACACGAGGCATCGCCTATTCACTTTTTATGAAGGCACAGCTTCATCTCGTCTCACAGGGCGAGCTGGCAAGCACCGAAACATACCTCGATGCCAGCCTGCCTCTTTTCGAGGCGCTTAAGGACGAAGATGGGCTGGCCTCCCTGAGCGCCTTGCGAGGACAACTGGCCCTGCACAGGAAAGACCTTGCACAAGCCCGTGCGCTGCTTGAGGAAAGCCATCTCCTTTATAAGAAAATAGGGAAACCGAACGGCATCTTGTATGCCCTCTACCACCTGGCCAGGGTTGCGCTCGCGGAAAACGATGTCACAGCTGCTGGCAACTTGTACCAGGAGAGCCTGTCCATTGCCAGGAAACTGGGGATGAAAGAATGGATCGCCGCTTGCCTGGAAGGACTGGCATATATTGCTGCGCTTCAGGAGAAGTATCCCTGGGCAACGATGGCATGGGGAACAGCAGAGGCGTTACGAGAGGCGGTTCATATCCCCATCCCCTTGATCGACCGTGCCGAATATGATCGCCGAGTTGCTCTTGTCCGTAATCGCCTGGGGGAACAGACCTTCGCCGCTCTATGGACAAGAGGTCAGGCGATGATGGCTGATCAGATCATGGATCTGCGAGAACAGGAGATAGTGCTACCCGTCGCTCCAGAGGTGCCCTCTCCGGCAATCACCTATCCTGCGGGACTCACAGCGCGCGAGGTGCAGGTGCTGCGCCTGGTCGCAAAAGGGCTGACCAATAGCGAGATCGCGCAGGAATTGGCGCTCAGTGAGAAGACGATCGCTCATCATCTGACGCACATCTTCAACAAGACCACCAGTGACAACCGGGCTTCAGTCGTCGCGTTTGCCTTTCGCCATGGCCTGGCCTGATACCCATACTTCACTCATCGACCATTCAGCCATAGGATAGGCTGAATGGGTATTTCTTCGCATAGCAGCAATCTCTGCCTTCCTGGCAAGGCTTCTCGTATTTGGAGGTTCTTCCGATGTCTTAGGCAGCACAACACGGGTATATTTCTCTCACCGGTGAAGCTCCTGGTCTGTCTGTGTACTACCTGACCCGCAGGAGTCCTCCATGCAGATAAGGCAGACTCCCAACGACAAGCCAGACCGCTTTGCTGAGAATTGATAAGCAGATGAGAAAAGGAGTTCGACGATGTCACTTCAACGTGTTTTCCGTCTCACACTTCTCCCAAGGATTCGGACTGGGTACCGGATTGATCATTCCTACCGGCGCTCAGAACGCCTTTGTCCTTCGTCAAGGGCTGAACTAGAAAGGTTTGTGGCGTCATGAAATCTCCCACACGGCCGCATGGCCTGATTGTCATCATCTTTGTGCAAGTTCTTGCCGGCCTGCTCTCGCTGATTGGGGGTATTGTCCCGTCAGTCTTCTCGGTTACCCCTCAAATGCAAGGTCTTGGGTTTTTGCAGTTCCTCGCACCAGTTCTTTCTTTGGTGCTGATTGTCTTTCGCCGTCTTAGGGATCATCGCGCTCTTCGCTCCCATTCAGCATGTGGTCGACATTCTGGCGAGTGTCCAGGGGTTGTGGTGGCTGTCGGTCGCCATCACGCTGATCGTCCGCAAGGAAGCGGCATCTGACAGATCAGCGGTGATCGAGCAAGAACCAGTAGGATCTGCTTAGGAGAACCTCGCCAACCTTTTGCTACCTTCGCTCGTGTATATCAAGAACGCAGATGGAACGGGCAAGCACCGTTGGAATTGATGTTTAGACTACGAGAACTTAGCCGAACCGCTACCCAGTTGGGAAGCAGGTTCAGAAGTGAGACGCGATGAGTACAGAAACGATGCCATCAAGCGCTTTTGCGACGCTTTTTAGGCACCGGTTTGGGCTTGCGCACCACCTCAAAGCGTGCAGCCTTTGCAGGATGGCAGCCTTTGACTCGTCCTGGCGCTTTTCCGCGTGGTTTGGGCACGCGCGCTGGTGTGCCAACCTGCGGCAAAAGGGCTGCCATGGCTCGACGCACTTGTCGAGGGGTCAGGCGCTCGCGCCACCGTTCCCAGGGACGGTAGATGGCCTGCCCAAGCGAACGAGCCACGACCAGTTGGTTCATTGTCGTCGCGACAACCAGACTCCAGCGCTCAAACTGCTCAGGTGTGCGCACATGCACCTTCGTCCAGAGCAAATCCTGTTTGAGAAAACGATAGCTGTGTTCGTGAGAGAAGCGTCGTCGATACCTCTCTGCCACCTCGGCAAGCGGAAGGTCGTGCTCCCCTACCCAGACAAACCAGCTTTCGCGCGGATCACGCTTGGTCCCGCTGGCTCCTTGCCGCAAGACGCGAAACACGGTGACCTCCACCTCTCGCGCTTGTCGGAAGTGCAAGTGCTTCCATGCCTGGACTTGCAGCAGCTTGCCGCGCCAATCGGTGCCACTCCAGCAGGCATCGGGTTCTCCCCAGGTTTGGGGGCGACTGCCTTGAAAGAGTTCCCCGTCTTTGCGTGGAGTCCCGCCTTTCCCAGGTGGATGCGCAGGCGCAGCTCGATAGAGCTTGCGATTGCGTTTCAAACGCATCAAGGCGGCCATCCCCAGCCGCTGACAGGCCTGGACAAACGCAGCGCTCACATACCAGCGGTCCGCAAGCAAGCGCGCCGACGCCGGGAGCAAGGGACGCAGCGCCTCCAGTTGCTCGATGCCCACCGAGATCGCCGTCTGCGTGCTTGCGATCCGACGCTGCGAGAGAATGGCTCCCCAACTACTAGGCGTCGAGGGCAAAAGCATCACGGTCGAGAACTGCCAGCCGACGCTGACGGGTTTGGTCGCATGGGGCAAATTGGGCAGGTAGATCATCGCGCGATCCGGACTGGTTTCGGCTTCGGGGCGTGCAATACTGGTGCTATCAATGCTGATCCACACCGGACCGTCGTGCTCTTGCAGCAGAGCCGTCGCCCAAGTAGTCATCCAGCGCTCTTCATCGATCAAGCCATCTTCCCTTCCAGAGCTTCATAGACGCTGGCCCATTGGCGCCGGAAGAAGGGCGAGAGCGACAGTTCGGGCAGCGAGCGCGCCGTCACTTCACTGCTCAACGCATCGCACAGTTCAAAGAGTGTATCGGCACTGCGCTCATAGCAGTGGTAGACCTGCTGACGAAGCTGTTTCAATGTGTTAAGGTTCATAGCGTAAGCGTCCTTTGCTTCGGTTGGTTTGATGCAAAGAACCTTACCTCATCAGGCAGCCTTTGGCAATCTTGGGCTGCCTTTTGGTTTGAATAGTCTAAACGTCAATCATCAAAGAAAAATGGAACTCTGCCTCATGTGCATCACATTGAACGTCGTGGGGATTCTGAGATGAGAGTTCCTCTTGCTTCGACACTACAAGAAGTGACAGTACTTGCTGCAAGAGCTTCACCTGAGCGCCTGCCAGTCGGAAACACGCTCTCAGCATCCTGGCCAGGAGCTTCTCAGGCTGCCGACTTATTCCTGGTTGTTTGTCTCATCACTACGTCCATCGCGCTGATGACTCCAATGGCTAGAAACACGTTTGATGACCCGCTCATGAAGCAAGCGGCGAGCTATCTGTTGCTGTTCATCCGTCCACACGCCGCTATAGCGTAACACACTGGTTCGTGGTCCAGATGGCGAATCAAAAAACGGAAACGGCGCGACCTGAAAGGGCAACGGCAAAACACGCATGACTTCTGCTATGCGCTCGGTCTCGACGTAGATGGCTACCTCTTTGAGAGTCTTATCCTTCACTGCTCTCCCTCTTCTTTCCCTGTACTGGGATCAGTTGCTATGAGATGCTTTCTGTCATCCATACGGTGGCCCTCCCTACTACACATGGACTGCCAACCTGTGTGCCGAGTAAGTGTTAGTAGCCGCGGAGCAACACTGGGCTGTCAAAGGGCAGGGAGAGCCAGCGCTCCAGCATCTCCTGGAAAGAAGTGGTCTGTAACGAGATCAGGTGACCTTCCTCTTTCGTCACCCCTACCCGGTAGACGCCACCCCTCACGCAGTCCAGGCAGGATTCGATGCCACAGCCCCAATTGCAGATGGGTAGGAAGCGCTCCGGCCAGAGGTGAGCGGGAAGGATCAGGTGCCGAAAGGTCCTGATCACCTGGTCACGGCACTCGCCGGTTACCTCTTCCCACTGGTCATCGTAGTCGGCCAGATCGATCAGGTGAACCTCGTCGCCAGAGGAACAGGCCAGGTACTGCTCCACGATGGTGCCGCTGCCACGTCCATCGAAGCCGCCTATCGCTCCACGTATCCCATAGCCGAAGCCAAAGCCGCCGTTAGCGACCTGGGCATAGAGTGCGCGGAGGAGCGGTGGCAGTGGAAAACCGACGACAGACTCGGAGGCCAGTAATTGCTCCTCCGTCGCCGGAGGATACTCGAAGCCCAGTTTGTAGGGGGCACGGGCGGCGAGGCGAGCGTGCAGTCTCCCCCCAGGATCGGAGGCCGGATCGTAGCGCTCCTCCACCCAGTTGATATTTTCGTCGTCCGGGCCGTACCACTGGAGTTGTCTGCAGCGCTGGCGAATGCGCTCAAACAAGACGGTAGAGATATCCTCGCTCATGGCATCACCTCTCCACGCAGCCAACGCTCCACGTATTCCTCCAACGAGGGAGCGATTGGCCCGAGTTCGTACTCCTCGTCATTGTCTGAGGGCGCGATGCACAGCACGCGCCCTGTCTTGCAGTCCAGGCAGGCTTGCATGCAGCAGCCCAAATCTTCAAGCGAGAGCAGTTGCTCTGGCCAGACTGCAGAAGGGAGTAGGAGCACTCTTGTACCATCGGCTGAGGGTCGCCAATGTTCGGCGTAGTCGGCCAGGTCAACGAGCCGTACCGGCGCGCGGTGTTCCCTGTTGGCGTAGCCAACCTGACAGTGGAAGCGGTAGTCGTCCACAATGGTCTGGGCAGGTTCGTCGAGGCGCGAACCGTAGCCGCCCTGTGCGCCGCAGATGCCTGCCCCTGGGCCAAAGCCGCCGTTGGCGACCTCAGCATAGAGCAACCGGAGCAGCGAAGGCAGGGGAAAGCCGAGGGCTACTTCGGTCGCCTGCAATAGGATCTCGCTTGCCGATGGGTAGGCAAAGTGCAGGCGCTGCGGGTGATCGGGGTGGAGTTGCAACGAGGTCCGGCGATCGAGCGCACCGCCATACCATTCCTGTCTAAGGCTACTGAGACAGGATCACCCGGGACCACCGACAGAACACGCTGTTGCTATTGTAGCACAGATGTTCTTGAACGGCTAGCCGTGTTTGACAGGAGAAACGCGACATGCCGAGCTGTCAGACAAGATCGGTTCCTCCTGTCTGACAATCAGGTCGCTACCGATCCCCAAGCTTCCTCTCTGGTTCTTCATGTATGGCTTTTCGTCAGGCTATTTTCCAAAGAGGCTGACCCCCTTTCAAGCATCATATGATGAGGCGTCCCATGTCAGACACCATTTCAGGAAAAAACCAAAGGTAGTGGAAGCCATTGCGGCGGCGATGTGCTCCCTCTTTCTGGTGTGCTCTATCAGGAGTCGCGCAGCGATCTCCCCTACCCGCGAAGGCAAGCAGGCGCTTGCTTATCTGTGGAATGTGATGGAACGAGCGCTACAGGGGATACCCTCCGGGCTCTCAGAGACCGGGAGAAGGCATACGGGCAACTGCTCGCAGCTCTCCACGCCAACTGTACGGCGATGGCAACCGAGGAGCATGGAATATCCTACGGCTGCATGGCCTCCTCTGTCACGACCTGGAAGAATGGCAGGAGCATAAGCAGGGTCAGGCCGGCGCAGAGCGCGAAGGTTGCGCGGAGCCCGCAGAGTTGTGCCATCATGCCACCGAGCAGTGGTCCAACGGCAGCCAACCCATTCCCCAGGAAGCGATAGGCCGCATTGGCCCGTCCCTGCAACTGATGAGGGACCGTGCGCCCCACTAGAGACGCCACCGCAATGGTCCATAACGGTCCAGCCATGCCGCCGAGCAGTGCCGCCCCACCGATGATCCAGGTATTGGTCGAGAGCGCAGGCGCGGCAAACATCACCGCATTGCCCAGGATGTTGAGGCCGATCGCCCAGCGCCGTCCCAGCCAACGTTGCACCAGTAGCGCCAGCAGCGTGCCGAGTACTCCCCCGGCACTGCCGCACATGACGAGGAGGCCGTAGCCAGGAGCCGAGAGTCCGACCGGGCCGGGAGCAACCGCATAGAGTACCAGCAGTGCAAGGTAGGCTCCCCAGCAGGCATTGATCACCCCAGCCATGAGGCCAAGGGCGCGCAGCACTGGCTGGTGCCACAGAAAGCGCACTCCCTCGTGGAGTTCCGCCAGTAGATGGCGCTTGCTGATGTGTGGCGGGCGGAAAGCCCCGCGCAGGACAAGCAGTGCGACGCATGAAGCCA
The DNA here is from genome assembly GCA_902810755.1 of Chloroflexota bacterium. The sequence continues at coordinate 6,423 of CADDYT010000050.1, read as the reverse complement.
GAGTACATCCCTCACCGACACCCAACGCCAGAGCACTGCTGACACTGGCGAAGAGACCACCCAGTGGCAAGGCGAGTAGCTCTATCAGATTCTGTGCGCCGGTCAGCCAGGTATTGGCTCGCTCAAGCAGAGCCGCTGGCACGATCATGGGCACGGCAGCGGCAAGAGCAGGTTCCTCCAACGTCTGGGTCATCCCCAGGACGAAAGCAGTCCCGTAGAGCAACGGTAAGCTGAGAGATCCGAACAGCGCTGCCAGCAGAGGAAGGCCAAATGCCAGCACGCGGAGGAGGGCGATACCAAGCAGCATCTGCCGGCGATCGTACCGATCAACGAGCGCCCCGGCGACCAGACCAAACCCGAAGGAAGGAACCGTCAGCGCGAAGGTGATGCCGGACACGAGCAGTGGCGAGCGGGTCAGGGACGTGGCAAGGATCGCCAGCGCCACCTGCATCGCCCAAAAGCCGAAGTAGCTCGCCCCAGAGGCAGCCCAGAGCGCAAAGAAGCTGCGCGGACCCCTCGCAACAGTCCTGCTTGCGTTGGTATCAGGACCTGGAATACCATCTGTTGGCATGCCGGGAGGAACTGAGTGATCATGCTGGTTGTGTTGTTTCATGGGAAAGGTTCTCCGTTTCTGCAAAGCACTGCCAGGAGGCAAACGCCTCCCGGTTGAGGACTTCTTCAAAGTCATGAGCAGCCGGACCAGTGAGCCTTCCAAAGGAGAGGCACGCCTGGAAGTGAGGACTGCTCACCACGGAGAACCAGATGAAAACTCACTGCATAGAGAAGGTCTTCCTTTTCTTGCTTGCTTTACTCCTGTGACGGCATAGAGTATACTCCAAAATGGAACAAGGAACTTATCAAGCACTTAACATGTCTTCTCACGTTTTCTCTCCTTTGCTCTGCATCTGGGCAGAGAAAGCGCGCGTTTTGATGGCATGGTTGAGAGGCCAGATGGATGAGCAACGCACAGCAGGCATCTGAGCGGAACAGGATAAAAGCAGAGCGTGTCCCGAATACACGGTTAAAAACGCATCGTCTCCAGAAGAACTGGACGCAGGTCTACGTGGCAACGATGATCGGCACGAGTGCCATCGAGGTCTCGCGCTGGGAGACCGGCGTGTCAGTCCCGAGCCTCTACTTCCGTGAGCGGTTGTGCGAACTGTTCGGAAAAACACCCGAGGACCTGGGGTTCTTTCCTTCCACCGATGAAACACAACCTGAGGAGCGTGTATCCAGACCTTCTGCCGAGCTTCCCTTGCCACTCACTCCCCTCATTGGAAGAGAGCAGGAGGTTGCCGAAGTGTGTGCTTTGTTGCGACAAGCAGAGGTGCGCTTGCTCACCCTCACCGGCCCGGGAGGGGTCGGAAAGACACGCCTCGCCTTGCACATTGCCAGCGCGGTCCAGGAGGACTTCACCGATGGGGTCTGCTTTGTCTCGCTTGCTCCACTGCAGGATGCCGAACTCGTGCTCCCCACCGTCGTTCACACCCTCCATTTGCAAAATATGGGGACGCAACCGCCGTTGGCGTATCTGAAAGCGGCTCTCAGAAGGCACCATCTCCTGCTCCTGCTGGATAACTTTGAGCAGGTCGCCGCAGCAGCTCCGCTGCTGGTGGAGCTGCTGTCCGCCTGTCCTCATTTGAAGATCATGGTGACGAGCCGGGCAGTGTTGCGTGTGCGCGCCGAACGGGTGTTTGCCCTCCAACCGCTGGAGCTGCCCGACCCACTCCATTCTACTGAAAGCCTGGTGGTCGCTCGCGCTGGTGCAGTCGCTCTGTTCATCGAACGGGCACGAGAGATCGACGCCAACTTTACTCTGACACACGAGACAACTCCGCTGGTCGCAGATATCTGTCGCCGCCTCGACGGCTTGCCCCTGGCAATTGAGTTAGCGGCCGCCCGGCTCAAGCTCTTTTCTCTCCCCGTCCTGAAAGTACGTCTAGAGCATCGCTTGCAGCTGTTGACCGGGGGACCACAGGATTTGCCTGAACGGCAACGGACCCTGCGCAATACGCTCGAGTGGAGCTATGACTTGCTCTCGGAGACAGAACAACGCCTCTTTCGTGTGCTCTCCGTGTTTACCGGCGGCTGCACACTAGAGGCGGTCGAGGCTGTCTCGCGCACGCTGACAGGCATGGAGGATGCCTCGGTGTTGGATGGGATCACCTCGCTGCTGGACAAGCACATGCTCTCCCAGGCGGCACAGGGCAGTAAAGAGATGGGTGAGCGGCGGCTCTTCATGCTCGAAACCATCCGCGAATACGGCTTAGCGTGCCTCTCCGCCTATGGAGAAATGGAACTGGCCCGGCGCGCTCACGCCCAGTATTACGTCTGGCTGGCAGAGGAGGCCGAGACCCACCTGTTTGGAGCAGAGCAGATGCGCTGGCTCGACCTGCTGGAACGGGAGCGTGATAACCTGCGCACCGCGCTTGCTTGGTCTGTGGAGCAGCCGGATGGCACGCTTGATGAGGAGGCCATGCCCAAAGGAGAGATGGCCTTGCGCCTGGCGGCAGCTCTGGTCCATTTCTCGGTCGTGCATTGGTCGATTGATGAAGGACGCGCCTGGTTGGAGCGGGCACTGGCGAACAGTGAAGGAGCCCCTGTGCTCGTGCGCATCAAAGCGCTGAGCGGGGCGGGATGGCTGGCCTTTCATCAGAGCGATATGGAGCAGGCCGAGATGCTGTATGAGCAGTGCTTGCGGCTCTATCAAGAGGCCAAGGAGGCGAGATATGCACCCGGCATGATGTCGGCCATGCCCTGGCTGATCAGTTGGTTGGCTTTGCAGAGGGACAGCAATCCTCTGGCTCGCGCGCTCCTCGAAGAGAGTCGTATATACGCCAGGGAAATCGGCGACAAAAGAACGTTTGCCTACCTCCTCCTCTTTCTCGGGTTGGTTGCGATCGAGCAAGGCGACTATGCAGCAGCCCGCTCCCCCCTGGAGGAGAGCCTGGCACTCTTCAAGGACATGCAGAACGATGAAGATCTCGTCTGGGCCTGCTTCCACCTGGGACGTGTCCTGTTTGCTCAAGGTGAGGAGGCTCAGGCATCTGCCCTCATCAGGGAAGGTCTGGCAGTCGCTGAGGACACGAACTACAAGATAGCCTCAGCCATTGGGTGCTACCTGCTGGGACGCTTTGCCTTTGTCCAGGGTGATATCACGCAAGCGCGCTCACACTTCGAAGAGAGTCTCGGCCTCTTCAGAGCCGTAGGGGAGCAGCATCGCGCCGCTCATGTCCTCTCCTACCTGGCAAGAGTTGCTCTGATGGAAGGCAAGGAGGCAGAGGCATCTACCTTGTGCCGGGACAGTGTGGCGTTGTTCCGGCAGGTCAATGATACGGAGGGTATCATCTACTGTCTACAAGGATTTGGAGGAACGGTCGCCAGGCAGGGAAAACCACGCTGGGCGGCACGGCTCTGGGGAGCCGCCGCATCCCTGTTCGTTCCGAGCAAACCGCATCCTCCACTCCTCCTGCCTTTCGAGCGCACCTCTGCTGAGCGTGCCGACTATGAGCGGCTGGTAAGCGTTGCTCATACCAGGCTCGGCGAAAAGGCGTTTGCCAAAGCCTGGGCCGAGGGATGCACGATGACGCCTGAGCAAGCCCTTGCCGTGCAAGAGCAACCGGTGCTCTCTGATCAGCCCCACCCTTCGCACAAGACGCACGCTCGCCAGGAACGGATGGCACCTCCACCACCTGGACTTACTGAACGGGAGGGGGAAGTGCTGCGCCTGGTCGCACAAGGGCTCAGCAATGCCCAGATTGCTGAGGCGCTGGTCATCAGCCCGCGCACGGTTGACGCCCACCTGCGCTCGATCTATAGCAAACTCCATCTTCCCTCACGCCATGCCGCGATGCACTATGCGCACGAACACCACCTCGTCTAGCGGCATCCTGTCCTGTTCTTCCCTCATGCTCCACGCTGTCACTCTCAACACTGACGTGCTATCGCCTAGGGAATGGCCCTCCTGTACGGCGTTTACCTCTTTTCGCAGAACCCGATAAATAGGTTGATCTCCCGATGTCGTATACGGCTCTTGCAGGTAGACTCTGAGCAGAGGAGATGGAAAACCTGATTCTTTCTGAATGAGATAGAAGGAGGAAAGAGCAATCACGATGGCGACACATGAGCATGAGACACCCCCGAATACCATGCCTCGCTCCGCCGAGACAGAGGCAAAGCTGATCGGAGCCTGGCAGATGACGGTCACCTTTCATGAAGGGCCGTTACAGGGGCAGGTAGAAAGGAACCGGGTCATCTTCGCACCCGATCACACGTTTCTCATCCTGCTCCCGTACCCTGGGGCCGGAACCTGGCGCTCTGATGGCTCAGATGCCATCTCCATCAGCTTCACGGAACTACTCAAGTATCGTGCTGATGGAACCTGTAGCGGCTACGTCCTCGTCACGGCGCAGGGCAGCTTGAATCAAGACGGCACCTCCTTTACGGCTTCAGGGCAAGGAGTGGTGTACAGCACGGATGGCACGCACCTGCAAACGAACAAGACCACCGCCCAGGCGACACGCATCCCTCACCACGATTCTTTGGAACAGAAAGGATAAGCAGATGGCGCAAAAATCACACGCTTCTCTCGCCTTACCACAGCAGGTCTTCGGCATGGCTGTCCTCAATGATTGGATTGCCTCCTCCATTCAAGTGGCGGCCTATTATGGCATTGCCGATCTCCTGCAAGATGGCCCCAAAAGCATTGCAGAACTGGCAGCAGCGACACAGACGCACCCGGACTCGCTCTACCGGTTGCTCCGTGCTCTGACCACCGTTGGCTTCTTTGAGGAGATGGAGACAGATGTCGCTTTCGAAGAGCGCCGCTTCGCGCAAACGCCGTTATCCCAGTACCTCTGCCAGGACATTCCCGGCTCGATGTATGCGATGGCACGGCTCTTTGGATCGGAATGGGAACATCGCTCCTGGGGCGAGCTTGCCTACAGTATCCACACAGGACAGCCAGCTTTCGATCACCTCTTTGGGAAAAGTTGCTGGCAGTACCTGGCGGAAGATCGACCCGACGAGGGCGCGATCTTCCATCAAGCCATGAGCGCCTTCTCCCACACGATCAATACGGCTATTGTGCAAGCCTACGATTTCTCTGGTATCCAAACCCTCATGGATGTCGGTGGTGGACAGGGAACCTTCTTGTTGGCAATCCTGCAAGCACATCCCACACTGCAAGGAGTCCTTTTCGACCATCCTCAGGCAGTTGAAGGGGCGAAAGAACTGATCGCACAGGCTGGTCTAGCAGAGCGATACTGCGTGATGACGGGAGACTTCTTTGAGTCTCTTCCTTCCTCTCCAGCAGTCGACGCGTGTATCCTCAAACAGATCTTGCATGACTGGGACGATCCACATTGCCTGACGATTCTCGGCAATTGCCGGCGCGTGCTGGGACCGGGCAAGAAGCTGCTGATTGCCGAACTGGTGCTTCCCGAGAGCCATGCACCGACCTTTGGAGCGTTCATTGACCTGGAACTGCTGCTCAATACCTATGGCCGCGAAAGGACCGAGCGGCAGTATCGCACGCTGCTGGAACGGTCCGGCTTTGCATTGCGGCGTATTGTGCCAACGGCTTCCAGCCATCGTATCATAGAGGGGGTTGCCGTGTAATTCAGCATTGCTTTCACCAGGGTACTGTGAGACAGGAGGAACACAAGGCATGATCGAGCCAGCGTTCAGCACCGTGCTTCGCAAGCTCTACACTGAACTTGCAGGAAGCGGGATCAACTGGGTGGTGACAGGCAGCCTGAGCTTTGCCCTTCAGGGGCTGCCTCTCACACCCCATGATATTGACATCCAGACGGACGAAGCGGGAGCCTACGAGATTGAACGCCGCTTCGCACCATATATAATAAGGAAGGTGGCGTTTTCCTCCACTGAGCGCCTCCGCTCCCACTTTGGAGCCATGCTGATTGACGACATCACGGTTGAGCTGATGGGCAACCTCCAGAAGCGACTCTCGGATGGCAGGTGGGAAGACCCAGTCGACCTGGATCGTCAGAAGCGCTATGTGGCGTTCGAGGAGATGGACATTCCGGTCCTCTCTCTAGAGTATGAGGCCCAGGCGTATCGGAAGTTGGGTCGATTCGAACGAGCCCAGATGTTGCAGCAAGCCCTCTCAGCACAGAAGTAAACGGGCGGGAGGCCTTTCTGTCTACACAGATACCACGAGCGCAGCGATGAGAACGCCCATCACTACAGAAACTCCTGTTCCAACGAGGAACCCTTTGAAGTGCATGGCATAGTTTTTATAGCCTGCCATCCCCTCTGTGCCAGGGATCACCACGAACCTCGGGGTGATGGTGCAGACAATCAGCCAATCCAGGATCAGCCAGTCCACGAGATTAAACAGGAAACTCACGCCAAAGGCGCTGAGGAAGACACCCAGAAAGCCTTGATGGGAGGCTTTTGCAG
>CADDYT010000049.1 GCA_902810755.1 Chloroflexota bacterium | reverse complement strand
GGCGGCTGGCCTGGGGGATGGGTGGAAGAAACCTTTGCTATCCTTGCTTTTGCTCACCGCCCTCTTGCTATTTTTTCCAACGCGGGCATTCGCAGCCTCGCAGAGTACATACGTAAAAGGTGTAACGGGAAGCGAGCCAACGCTGCAATTGCAGGTGAATCTGGATGGAACGACGAAGGTGGGGTACTGGATACCCGTGCAGGTGCAGGTGAGCAGCGAGGGAGCGAGTTTTCGCGGTACGCTATCGGTGCAGGTCTATAGCAGCCCGCCCGGCTTCGGGGCGAGGATCACCGATGTCTCGCCATGGAGTTTTGAGGAGCCGGTGATGCTGGCGCGGGGGACGCAACAGCAGATCGATCTCTCGGTTCCCTATGCCCTCAGCCCGACCCTGCCGCGCGGCATCATCGCCACGCTGCGCGACCAGCATGGCAAGACGGTGACGAGCCAGACCTCGCCGGTCTTCACGCTCAAGCCCGGCGACCTCTTTCTTGGCCTCTTCTCCGATGAACAGACCGGCTTTGACCCGCTCAACGCCGTCTCGCTGCCCAACCAGTTCGACTCGCCCACGCTGACCGCCCTCGATGCCAGCTCGATGCCGACAGGGGCGGCGGTGCTGCAAAACTTCGATGTGCTTATCCTCGACGATTTTGACAGCAGCACGCTGAGCGCGCGACAACTGTTGGCCCTGCAAACATGGGTCAATCAGGGCGGCATTCTGATCGAGGTGGGTGGCTCGGACTGGCAGCGCACGCTTGGGCATCTGCCGCCTGCGCTGCTGCCCGTCGTCGTCAGCGGCAGCGCCACGCTCCCGGCCAGTACGCCGCTTTTGCCCGTTGGCAGCGAGGACGCGCCGCAGAGCGGACAGAAGCCTCTGCCAACGACGCTGCGAACCGCCATTCCCATCAGTACGGCGACGCTACGCTCCGGCACGGCAGCGTTTGACAGCGAAACTATTCTGTCATCCGGCGGCAATCCGCTAATCGTACAGGCGCGGGCAGGGCAGGGCATCATTTATTACCTGGCCTTTGATCCGGCGAGCGGACCATTCCCCGGCTGGCCCTCCACCGGCACGCTCTGGCGCGACCTGCTCTTCCGCGCCCTGGCCGACCGCCTGCTCATCTCCAACACGGCCACCATGTATCCCACCGGCCCGGCGCAGTGGCTCACGCGCGGCGGCGTTCTCCAGATGCTCTATCCCGACACGCGGCTGGCCCTGTGGACGATCGGTCTGCTGCTGGTCACATATCTGCTCATCCTCGGCCCCGTCTGCATCCTGCTGCTACGCAACAAAAAGTACGCGCGCTGGGGATGGCGCGTCGCGCTGGCCAGCGTCGTCGTCTTCTCGCTGCTCTCCTATGGCCTTGCCAGCTACGAACGCGGCACCTCGCTGGTCGATAACTCGATCTCCCTCATTCAGGTGAACGCCGGCGGCTCGTCGGCGCACATTACAACCTATATGGGGGTCTTTGTCCCCGCCGCAGGCGACTATCGCGTGCAGATCCCTGGCGGCAACACGCTGGCGCAGCCCGTCGCCGACCTGCTCTCCACGCCCGACCCATTCCTTTCGGACAGCGAACCGCCATCCGTCATCACTCCGACCACACAGGGAGCGGGAGATACCACCATCGCACTGCTCCAGCGCGGCCCCTGGGCCTTCCAGCCAATGGTAGCAGAGCAGGATCGTCAATTACCCGGCAGCATCTCGGCCTCGCTGGCCCTGCGCAATAACACGCTGGTCGGCACGCTGCGCAACACCCTGCCAGCCTCGCTCAGTGATGTCTATATCTTGCTGCCGCACGGCTTCATTTCCGTCGGCAGCCTCGCCGCCGGAAGCGTGTTGCAGGTGAATGCAACCGTGCAGGGCGGCGGCGCCGACACGCTGGCCGATCAGATTGCCGCCAGCAACGGGCTATCAACCCCGTATTTCCCCTACAGCCAGGGTGGGCAGCCACAGGGAGATTTCCAGCGGCATATGGCGCTGCTGGCGGCGCTGAGCGGCGCCGGTTTCTCCCTGCCATCCTGCCCTGTGCCATGCAGCACCAGAGCCTTTATCAGCAAACAGATGGTGGTGACGCCCAACGTCATCCAGCCCGGCACGCAGCCGACAAATGGCAGCGATCCCCTGCTGGCAACGGGAACGACCGCCACGCTCATCGCCTGGGCCAGCACGCCGCTGGACGGGCAGGATCACGTGAGCATCAACGGCAGCAGCCCGCAGGGCTTCCACGATAACTTCATCGAAATGCCGCTCGACATCGCCTTCGCCACGCCCGCGCGTATCCCGCCCGACTACCTGAGCGGCCAGCTTATCGGCGCGCAGGGCAGCGACGTGCAGGCCGTGCTGCCCTCGGTCTATAGCGCGACCACCGGCAACCTGACCTTTGAGTTTGCGCTCCCTGCCGCTTCTGTCGCGACAAACGGCCTGGTGATTACCGTGCCAAACCGACTCAACAGCGCCACAAAGCAGCTTTCAAACGCCAACAACGTGCAGGCCAGCCTCTACAACTGGCAGAGCGGCACGTGGGACACCATCCCTTCGGCCAGCCAGGACACCTTTGCCGTCTCCAATCCCGCCGCCTACATCGACCCCGGCGGTCGCGTCCTGTTGCGCGTCTCCAGAGCGAGCGCATCCGGCGCCGCCCTCATCCTGGCCCGCCCATCACTGCGAGCGGCAGGTTAAATGATTGGTCAGGAATGGAACTGGCGCATGTGCTGGCGCACTTTGTCGAGCGCGTCCGGCGGGAAGGGCTTCGCGCCGCCCAGCAGGTCGGCTTCCAGCGTCATCTCCGCCGCCTCTTCCATCGCCACGATCAGCAGCGCGGTCGCCATTGCGTCCCCGGCAAAGGCCAGCAGCCCGTGATTGCCGAGCAGCACAGCGTTGGCGCTCGGGTGCCGCTCAAGCTCTTTGATGATGTTGCCCACCGATTCGGGCGAGCCGCGCGGCGCCCAGTCGGCGACGGGAATGTCCTCGGTAATGCCGAAGCGCAGCAAGGCCTCGTAGGCACAGGGCAACGGCCTGTTCGCCAGCGCGAAGCTGGTGACGTGCGGCGAGTGCGTGTGGATGACGGAGCCAATCTCCGGTCGCCTCTGGTAGACGCAGGTGTGCATCGTGACAATCTCGTGCGTGATCGGGTCAAGCGAGCCATCCACCACATCACCATCGAAGGTGACGATGGCGAACTGCTCCGGCTGCAAATCGGTGATGATGCCATGCGCCGTCAGCAAAATGCGATTCTCCGGCAGGCGCACGCTCATATTGCCATGCCCGCTGTGCGACATCACTCCCGCCCGCGCCAGCGCATGCCCGGCCCGTATCAACTGCTCTCGCTCTCTCATATGGCTCAAATTCGACATGAAATACTCCTCTCGCCACCGGTGACAATACAACATGCTATTATAATACGACAAACAGGCTGATCATTGCGCAGAAAGGAGGAGTATGAACGCAAGTCAGCACGGCTGTGTTATGAGAATCGTCCTTCACTTCGCTCGGGATGACAGGCTGGCTCCGTTGAGATTGCGGGCCTGTAAGTGCTACACTGGAGGCAACAACAACGTGTGTTCACAATCAGGAGGAAAGCAATGAAGGCTGTGTTATGCAAGGCGTATGGGCCACCGGAGAGCCTGGTAATTGAGGAAGTTGAGCCGTTGAGGGCAGGCAGGGGGCAGGTAGTGATCGCGGTCAAGGCGTGCGGCGTGAATTTTCCCGACGCCCTGATTATTCAGGGCAAGTACCAGATGCAGCCGCCGATGCCGTTCTCGCCGGGCAGCGAGGTCGCGGGCATCGTCAAAGAGGTTGGTGAGGGCGTGGATAGCGGGCGCGTGCAGGTGGGCCAGCGCGTGATCGCTTTTACCGGCTCCGGCGGCTTTGCTGAAGAGGTCGTCGTCGACGCGAACCGATTGATTCCCATACCCGATAGCATGGATTTTGCCACCGCTTCCGCCTTTATTTTGACCTATGGCACCGCCTACCACGCGCTCAAAGATCGGGCGCGACTGGCGGAGGGCGAGAAGCTGCTGGTGCTGGGCGCGGCTGGCGGTGTGGGCCTCGCGGCCATCCAGCTTGGCAAGGCACTGGGCGCGCACGTCATCGCCGCCGCTTCCAGTGACGAGAAGCTTGAGGTGTGCAGGCAGAACGGCGCGGACGAACTTATCAACTACGGCACGCACGACCTGAAAGAGCGCGTAAAGCAGCTTGGTGGCAGCAAGGGGGTCGATGTGATCTTCGACCCTGTTGGCGGACCATACTCCGAGGCGGCGCTGCGCGGCATCGCCTGGAACGGGCGCTTCCTGGTGATCGGCTTCGCGGCAGGCGAGATTCCGCGCATCCCGCTCAACCTGGCGCTGCTCAAAGGCTGCTCCATCGTCGGCGTCTTCTGGGGTTCCTTCACGGAACGCGAGCCGCAGCACAACCAGGAGAATATTCGCCAGTTGCTGACCCTGTTCTCAGCAGGCAAGATCAGGCCGCACATCTCCGCCACCTACCCGCTCACCCGCGCCGCCGATGCCCTCACCGACATGATGCGGCGCCGCGTTACCGGCAAGATTGTTTTGCTGGTGGAACAGTAACGAACGCGGGAGGCTCTGCCCCGGTAGGCCAGCGGTCGCGGTGGCCGAGGGTGGCTCTGCGGCGCCGCTGGCCTGCCGGGTGCAACTTACTCGACTTTCCTGATCGCCAGTACGACATTGGAGCCGCCGGTGGAGCGACCGCCAAGCAGGACGGCAGAGCCGCTGGTTGGGCGGGCCTGGTCGCGCACCAGGTTCAGCCCGTAGGCCGGGTCGAGTTGCTCGCAGTTGATGGTGGGGGGGATGAGTTGCTGTTGCAGGGCCAGCAGAGCGGTAATGGCGTCCAGCGGGCCGGCGGCGGCATAGGCGTGGCCGGTGGTCGTGCGCGGCACGCTGACAGGAATCCGCCCGCACTGGGAGCCGAAGACCATATGCAATGCCTCCGCTTCGCCTGCGTCCGACGTGGGAAGGGCGCGGCCATCGGCGCTGAAGTAGGCGATCTCCTGCGGCAATAGCTCGCCCTCTTCGAGCGCGAGTTGGATGGCCCTGGCGTACTGCTTGCCGCTGGCCGAAGGGATCGTCATGCCATGAGCGTCATTGGTCTGGCTGTGAGCGACAATCTCTCCATAGATGCGCGCGCCTCGCCGCCGCGCGTGATCGTAATCTTCCAGGATGCACAGCCCGGCTCCCTCGGCCAGCAGCATGCCGCTGGCGCGGCGATCAAAGGGTCGGTAGGCGCGTACATCGTCGCCCAGGGCGCACTGATCGCTGTGGGCAATGCTCAGCAGGACGGTTGGCTCGATAGGGCCATCACATCCTCCGGCGATGAGGACTTCGGCCTCCCCACGCTGGATGGCGCGGTAGGCCATGCCCAGAGCATCCAGGCCCCCGACAATATCGTGAATCGCCGTTTTACTGTATCCCAGAGCGCCGTGACGGATGGAGACCTGCCCCACGTTCGCGACCTGCAGGCCCGCGATGGCTGTGTAGGCGCTCATGGCGCGCGGCCCGCGTGTGTACATGGCGCGGAATTGCTGCAACACGTACTCGTTGCCGCCAAGAGCGCAGCCAATCACCGCCCCGACTCGTTCCATAGCCTCCTCTTCCAGAACCAGTTGCGCGTCCTGCACCGCCTCCTGCGTCGCAATCAACGTAAATTGCGTTGTACGGTCCGTGCGATTGATAAGCTTGCGCTCGATGTAGTTTGTCGCCACAAAGCCGCTAATTTCTCCTGCCACCCTGATGGGCAAGTCTTCGGTGGGAAAACGCTGGATCGGCACGATGCTTGAGAGGCCGTTGCTGATGGTTTCCCAGAAAGCCTGCTGCCCGATGCCGCCCGACGCGATCACACCGATGCCAGTGATGACAACTCGCCGCTCTCTATACCTTGTCATGATGATCTCACCCTCTTTCTTCCTCTTGTACGCATTCAGCGTCTACTTTTCCCTGTCAAGCCAGTCAGGGCGTGCCAGCACGAGGGCGCTGTTGACGCCTCCGAACCCACTGGAGTGCGTCAGCGCCACATTGACGGTGGCACGGCGCGCCACGTTTGGTACATAATCGAGATCGCAGCGCGGGTCGGGTTGTTCCTGATTGATCGTCGGGTGAATCACCTGGCGTTCTAAGGTCAGGGCGGTGATAGCTGCTTCAAGCGCGCTTGAGGCTCCCTGCGCATGGCCGATCAATGATTTGGTCGCGCTGATAGGGATGCGATAGGCCAGTTCGCCGAAAATGGCCTTGTATGCCGCCGTCTCCGCCACTTCGTTAGGAGGGGTCGAGCTGCCATGCGAATTGATATAGTCGAGTTGCTCGTCTTTCACCCCCGACTTGCGCAGGGCCTGGAGCAACAATCGCTGCAAAGGCGTGCCATCAGGCGGCGGAGCGGTCATGTGATGCGCATTGATGTTCGAACTGAAGCCGAGAATCTCCGCGTAGATGTGTGCGTTGCGCGCCAGCGCCTGCTCGCGTTCCTCCAGCAGCAGCACAGCCGCGCTCTCGGCCATCACGAACCCGTCGCGCAGCGCGTCATAGGGGCGTGAGGCCCGCTGCGGCTCCTCGTTGCGGGTGCTGAGCGCGCCGAGGATGGCGAAGACATTCATGCCCACCGGGGAGATGGCGGAGTCGGCCCCACCTGCCAGCATCCTGTCCGCGCGCCCCTCCTGAATAGCCCAGAATGCCTCTCCGATGGCATCCCCGCCGGCAGCGCAGGCAGTCGCCAGCGAGTTGCATGGGCCGTACAACTGGTGGTGGACAGCGATCATTGCTGCGTAGGTGTGCGTCATCATGCGCGTGGGGATGAGGGCTTCCCGTTCCTTCGTTTCCCGGGGAGGATGATTGCCGCTCTCCGTCAACCTCAGCCAGGTCCGTTCCAGTTCATCCACGCCCGCCATCGCCGATCCCATAAAGACGCCGGTGCGCTCCCGCTCTTCCTCGCTAAGCCTGTCCATCAGTCCCGCGTCTTCCAGCGCCATATTTGCCGAGGCAATGGAAAACTGCGTTGCGCGATCGAGGTAGACGCATTCTTTCTCTGTTACTCCCAGAGCCAGAGGGTCAAAATCCGCGACTTCTCCTGCAATTTGCGATGGCAGATTGCTGGCATCGAAACGGGTAATGCGGCGCACGCCCGAACGGCCAGAAATGCAGGCATCCCAGAAGTTTTCTTTGCCGATACCGTTCGGCGCTATTACCCCCATCCCTGTAATCACTACTCGTCGGTACATATTCTCCTCCTCTCCGAGAAACCCCTGTTCTGTATTTTCCAGTGGTTCAACGCTTCACAACTTCTCTTTTAGTATGGCAGGAAGGGAAAAAATTCTCTATGAGCTTACTCACATATCTGCTCAGTAAAACTACGCACCTGCTCTATGAGCTTGCTCACACTGTCTTAATGGGTTCAGGGATGACACACCCGGACAATTGAATGGATTCAGAGGACAATGTACAGGGACAGAGGGACGAGGAGGGCAAAAACGCCGGGCAGTAACGAAATCCCGCAGGCGCCGATGGAATCGGCGCCTGCGAGAGTTTATCTTAGCTTCATGAGCGGGCATCCTTGCGTTTCAGGCCAATACCCATCAGGATGCTGAGGATGATAATGAGCGCCAGTAGCGCGCCCCATGCCAGCAGCAGACGGTGGCCGGCATCGGTCTGGCTGTAGATCGAGAACAACGTGCCGTGATAGGTCGGGTCACTGTTGAACAGGCTGTCACCGCCCAGTTTATCGCTGTGCAGGCCGATGGAGGAGCCGAGGGCTGCCATCGCCCAGCGTGTGGGGAAAACGGTCGCCGGAATCTGCAAGGGCAGATTCTTCAAGGGGATTTCCACGCCGGCGAAGACCACCTGCGGGATGAGCAGGAAGGGCAGCAGGCTGTTGGCGCTGTCCTCGTTGGCGGCGAAGGCGGAGGCGGTCAGACCAATCATCAGGCCCGCCAGCGCCGTCAGCGCGAGCGTGATGTAGGTCTCCAGGATGACAGGTAACAGGATACCCTGGTGCAGCGGTTCGAACAGTTGCACGATGATCAGGAGCATGGCGCTCTGGAAGAGAGCCAGCACGCCCAGGATCAAGATTTTCGAGAGGATGTAGGGAACGATACCCAGGTTCACCGTGCGCTCGCGCCGGTAAATGGCGGCTTCCTTGACGACCTCGCGCGTGCCGTTGATACAGCCGAAGAGAACTGCGACGAAGGCGATAATGAAGAGGGCGCGCTCAGCATTGATGCTGTTACCCAGCACGATGAAGTCCTGCAAGGCGTCGTTGACGGTTTTACCCTTGCCTTTGGCCGTCACATACTGCTTGCCTACAGGGTCGGTTTGCAGGTAATGTTTGATCTGGTTACAGTCCACCGTCTGGTTGTTCCCGACATTGCTGGTGAGGCCGACGAAGCCGGTGGGCGATTTTACGAGCGTGGTGGTGATGCGCGGCGCGCACTGCACAACGTTGTTGGCATCGAAGATGCCGACGCCCACCTGCGAGCGGATGAGCAGCATGAGCAGCAGGGCGATCAACGGCGCCTGCAAAAGCAGGATGATCAGGTTGGCGCGGTCATTGAAGAGCAGTTCAAGGTTGCGCTGTGAGAGCAGGGCAAACTGCTTGAACGGATTGCCGCGCTTGGGGCGTTTGAGCTGCTGGACGGCTGGCCTGGCCCCGTTTGGCCCGCCTGCGCCGGCCGGGCCTTCGCGCAACGGCTTGACCACGTACTCCTGGTATTCCGGGGAGGCACGGAAGCGCGCCTCTGCCTCATCAGGAATATTCGGATTCTCCTCGGTCGGCTCCAGACTGCTGTAGATTTCGGCGAAATCATTCTTGCCGAAGTAGGTTTTGGCCTGTTCGGGCGGGCCGAAGTAGGCCAGCTTGCCGCCGGCGCAGAGGAAGCAGACATAATCGCAGGAGTTGATGTTGTTGGTGGCGTGCGTGACCAGCACAATGGTATGCCCGCGATCGGCCAGATTGCGCAGCAGAAACATCATCTTGCGATCCAGGCCAGGGTCGAGGCCGGAGGTTGGCTCGTCGAGGAAGAAGACGCTGGGGTTGGCCAGCAGTTCCAGGGCGATGGAGACGCGCTTGCGCTGCCCGCCGGAGAGCTTCTTGACCAGCAGTTTGCGCCGCCGTGTCAGGTCTACCTCTTCCAGCACCTCTTTGATGCGCTGCTCGATCTGCTCATTGGTATAGTCACTGGGCAGGCGCATTTTGGCGGCGTAGAAGAGGGCGCGCTCGACGGTCAGGTCGCGGTGAACGATGTCATCCTGAGGGACATAGCCCAGTTGCGTGCTGAAGGCGGCCAGGTTCTTATAGTAGTCCTGCCCGTTGTAGAGAACCTGCCCCTGCTGCGCCGGGCGCAGGCCGTTGAGAGCATCCATCAGCGTCGATTTGCCCGCGCCGGAGCCGCCGACGAGGGCGACAAACTTGCGCGGCGGCACGGCAATCGTGATGTCGTTGAGCAGGGTAACGTTGTTATTGCCAAACTTCCTCAGATGCAGCGCATCGATGCGAATGAAATTGGACTCATCGTACTGCGTCAGCTGGTTGCCTTCGTAGATCAGGCGGTAGGGGCCGATGCGAATCTCGTCGCCTGTCTTGAGCAACTGGTTGCTGGCAATCGCGGAGTTGACGTAGACATGGTTGGTACTGTTCAGGTCCAGGATGCGATAGGTTGCGCCTTCGCGCACCAGCTTTGCATGATGCCCCGATACCTGCGGGTGGTTCAAGACCACCATATTATCCGGTCGGCGCCCGATAGTCAGTTCGGGCATATCCAGGCGAATGGGCTGCACCGGCGGCACATATTCTTCCTGAATGCCGGTGCCGTCGTTGAAGGTCAGGGTGATCAGCGTGCCATTCTCGTCACCGATACGGTAGATGTCGCCGCGCCGCAGCGGCTGCCGGTAGGTCTCATCGCCGCGAATCTTGCGCCCCTGATAGAGCAGGCCGTTGAGCGTCTGCTGGCGATCCGGGTGCGGGTGGACGATGAAATACTGGCTTCCCTGCCGCACAATTTGCAGGTGGCGGCCGGAAACGATGCGGTCATTGATGACGATATCATTACTGGCATCACGCCCGATGCTGATGACCGGCTTATCAAGCGGGAAGCTTTGCCGGAAGCCGTGCAGGTTGCTGCTCACCTCGATACTTGGGACGCCGGTTGCCTGGCGCGGCGCGATCACCGTCTCTCCCGGCGCCGCCATCATGCCGCCCTGCAATGGGGCCGTGAAGGAGAATGATGGCTGTGGCGGGGAAAATACGTTGCGCACCTGTCCGCTTATCGGTATCCCCTGTGGTGGTGAGAGCGGTTGCGCGGGCGTTGGCATCGGCTGAGGTGGACGAGGCGCCGGGAAAGGCTCCTGCGGCACGGTCGGGTTGTAGGTCGGTGGAAGGCCCGGCGCTGAAATCGGCCCCGCCCCCACGCGCTGGGACGCATCTACGCGCACCTGGAAGAGAAACGAGGTGTTATCTCCCAACCCAACGGTCGTGTTATCTTGAATAACTGCCTGCTCCACTTTCTGCTGGTTGACGGTGACGATATTCTGGGGAGCAAGTTTCTCAATCGTCCACATTCCGTTGTTGTAGATCAGTCTGGCGTGGTTACGCGAGACCTTCAGGTCGTTCTCGATGACGATATCGTTGTTTGTACCCCGGCCAATCGTCGTAACCGGCCTGGTAATGGAATAGGTTTTTCCAGCCAGCGGCCCGCTGATAAAGCTGATTGAGACCATTCCTGGCCCATTTGCTGCTCCGTTCACACGCCATCTCCTCTTCTCTCTTCTGAGAATACTAACCAGGTCCTGAACATGATCAAGACGAAATGGTTGGGCTACTTTTCCGTGACGCAATTATATGATAGAGTTACTCAACTGGCAATACGCAATTTTTGTGAGCAATATGGGCGCGCCATACCCCGCCAACCCGCATACGCGGGTTGGCGAGGTTGCTCGTTATGCCTGCATCTGCGCAGTTTCGCGGTCGCTTTCGTGCGAGAAAGCCAGTCTCAGATGCGGGCTGGTGGCAACGTACATGCCGTTGATAGCAGTATTGGCCGACGTGGAAGAGCGCAGGAAGACTTTGTTGTAGATCTGGTACATCGCAGCAGCACGAGCCGCCTCTTCCGAGGTCAGCTTGTTCGCCATGTCCATCAGGTTCGTGTTCCCGGCTACCGCGTCGTTCAGATCCTCGATGCCAGAAACCACGTAGGTGAAGGCATCGATCAACTGCTCGCTATTGCTGTAGTCGTTGTGCGTCAACTGCTGCGCCTTCCAGAAGTACGACTCCTGGCCGTTGTACTGCTGGTAGAGGCCGGAGACAATGACCATCAGGCGCAGGTAAGCGTGGCGATAACTCTCTTCGTAGAAGCCGATGGCCTGCTCCGGCGAAACCTCGCCATGAACCAGGCTGGCGATACTGGCCGCCGCCAGCATCGCGCCGTGCGTCGCCAGATGGACGCCGGTGGAAAGCAGGGGGTCAATAAAGCAGGCCGCGTCGCCCGCCAGGAAGTAGCCCGGCCCGGCAATTCTGTCGGCAATGTACGAATAATCCTGCTCCGCCTTGATCTCCGTTGAGACCAGCTCGCCCGTTTTCACCAGATTGAGGATCAGCGGGCATTCGTTGATGGCATCCATGTAAATCTTCATCAGGTCGGCGCCCTGCTCGCGTTTCTCTTTGAACGTGGTTTTATGCAGCACCAGCCCGACGCTCATGGTGCCGTCGTGCAGAGGGATGCCCCAGAGCCAGCCATCCGGCACGGAGCCGACGGCAATGGCGCCATTAGGCGCGAATTCCATGCGCCCGGCCCCCTTCCAGTAGCCCCAGACAGCGACATTCTGGAACGCCTCGTGATAATGGCGGTTCTTCAGGTAGCGCATCGCCATGACGCCCGCGCGCCCGGAGGCATCCACCAGGTAATCGAAGGAGATTTCCCCGCTCTCCTGGCCGCCATCAGCCGTCTTCTGTACCCATGCCGCGCTCGTCGGTCGTTCGCCATCGAAGGTCAGGCTGCGCACTTCGGTGTTTTCAAAGACCTTGACCCCCTGGCTCTTTGCATGCTCCAGCAGCAGGTGGTCGAACTCGGCCCGAATCACCTGAAAGCTGTAGGGGTGGCGCAGCTGATCGAAATTCAAAATCCATGAATCCAGGCCCCAGTCGAAGTAGCCGCCATCCTTGCGCTGGAAACCGTAGGACTCGACCTTCTCACGCGCGCCGATCATATCCAGAATTTCCAGGCACGAGGGCAGCAGCGACTCGCCGATATGGTAGCGCGGAAACTGGTCGCGCTCCACCAGCGTGACATCGATGCCCTCACGAGCAAGCAGGGTAGCCACCGTCGAACCGGCAGGGCCTCCACCAATAACTAAAACCGTTGTCGAATTGTCCATGTTGCCTCCTTCGTGGCGTAGACAGAACAGAACCGAATGCCGCTCTCCTGTTGCGAACGGCCTCCATGTTCAGGCGAGAACAGGGAGTGAGCAACACATCTTGCTCCTGTTCAACGCCCGATTGCACTCAAAATTTAGCTGTATTTTCTTCAAGTATGAGGCACCTGCTATCAAGAGTCAAGTGAAACACCTCACAGTAATTCTGCCGAGTGAAGGAGTTCACACTTGCTCGTCCAGAAATGCTTCAATCAACGGCGTGACCTGTTGATCCTGCGAGTACATGAAAAAGCGATCGCCGCCCGCGACCACGTGGTAGCCGACACAACGCGGCAGATGCTCCGCCAGCCAGCGCGTCTTCGCTTCCGGCGAGAGAATATCATCGGCGCGGTTAATCAGCAAAATGGGCATGATCAGGCTGGACAGGCGTTTGCGCATATCGAAATAGTGAATGACGGGCAGGACGGAGAACTTGTAGACGCGGGGCCAGAGTTCGATCTTGCGGAACTGCTCATCGATCAGCGAGCGCGGCAGGCGTGTCACCTGCGCATTGCCGTTGTCCTGTGGCTCGCTATGAGTAATATAGCTGACGACAGTGTTGCGAATGACCTGCGCGGGGACGATGCGCTCAACGGGCAGGCGCACGTAGAGTTCGTGCAGTAGCCAGATGAAAGGGTGGGGCGCGATCTGGTAATCAGCCGCCTGCGCGATGATGCAGAGCGAGCGGCAGCGTTGCGGGTAGCGCGCGGCAAATTCAAATAACACCATCGCCGCGTCGCCGTGCGCGACAAAATCCGCGCGTTCCACCCCCAGGCTGTCGAGGACGCTACGCAGTTCCTCCGCTCGCTGCGGCAAACTCACAAAACGCGAGCGCGTCTCGCGCCTGCGATACATCAGCACGCGCCGCCGCTGACTGAAGTGGCGCACCTGCCGCGCGTAGACAAATTCCAGGTGTTCCAGGATCGGCACAAAGACCAGCGGCACTTCCCCACCCTGCCCGCTATCAATAATCTGCATATCCACTCCGCCCACCTGCCTGCGCTGCCATAGCGACTCAATATACTGCACGTCCCCGTGAAACGTCGCCTCATCGACATACAGCATGTCCTGCGTTGTCGTACTCACCTCTTTGCTCCTCTCTCGCTTGCTTTGCTATTCGTCCCACTGAAGGTGTAGTATATTATACGCGACAATATGCGAAAAACGTAGGGGAGGACACCACCTTGCAGGAAAACGAACATCACCGTAGCATCGTCAATCGCTGGATTGAGGCGTTCAATGCGCACAATGTCACCGCGATTGTCTCCCTCTACACCGACGACGCGGAATTGTTCGATACGGGTATGAAACGCCCCCGACGCGGGCGCAGCGACATCGAACAATGGTTTACCACGCGCTTTCGGACCATGCCCGCTATTACTTATACGCCGACGAGCCAACTTTTTTCGGAACGACAGGCGGCAGTGACATGGACAGCCTCCGGTCGCACGCCGCGCCTGCTCGGTCTGTCCCTCTTTTCCCGCCCCTTTCAGGTCGATGGCGTCAGCATTTTCACCTTCCGCGACGACCTGATCCAGCAGCAGCGCGGCTACTATGACCACCTCGCCGTCATCGAGCGCGTGCTGCCCCCGCTCAAACTGCTGCCGGGGCGTTTGTAAGTTGCCCCTGTTCCCTCGGTAAAAACTACGAAAAAAACCGCGTTCTCTGCGTTTCCATTGAAAATGGTGAGCGTAGAGTGTACGCTTGAGAGAGATTAACCCGCCTGTAGAGAAATTGAGGGGACACCATGGCAAACCGGAGGGCTGCATGAAATCCATTCCTTTTTACAAAGCGGTTGATAATATCATTATTGTCCGCTTATTCGTCCTCGTAATCGTTATCGCCCCCTTGCTCGGCACGCTGCTGGCGATCCGGCTGCTCTGGATGCGAGCCGTGAACTGGACCGACCTGGCGCTGCTGGCAGGCATGTACATCGTCAGCATGTTCGGCGTGACGATTGGCTACCATCGTATGCTGGCTCATCGCAGCTTCCGGCCTCATCCTGTAGTAAAAGCCATCCTGCTCATCCTCGGCAGCATGTCGGCGGAAGGCCCGGCGATTGACTGGGCGGCCACGCATGTCAAGCATCACGCGCAGTCTGACCGGCCCGGCGATCCCCATAGCCCGGTAGATGGCTTCTTTCATGCCCATCTCGGCTGGCTTTTCGATGGCCTGGCCGATCCCAATGTCTACTGCCGCTACCTGGTGAAAGATCGTATTGTGGTCTTCATCAGTTACACCTTCTGGCTATGGTGGGGGCTATCTCTCTTCGTCCCGTTTCTGATCGGCGGCTGGTCCGGCCTGATCTGGGGCGGCCTGGTGCGGCTTTTCCTGGTGCAGCACGTGACGTTTAGCGTCAATTCCGTCTGCCATCTGTTTGGCAGGCGCGAATTTGAGACGAATGACCAGAGCCACAACGAGTGGATTGTCGGCTTGCTGGCCTTCGGTGAGGGCTGGCACAATAACCACCACGCTTTTCCACGCTCCGCCTTTCAGGGGCTGCACTGGTGGCAGCTCGATCTCTCCGGGTTCATCATTCTGATACTCGAACGCCTCGGCCTGGTGTCCGATGTCTATCGCATTTCGCCTGAGATGCTGGCACGACGCTCCTCTGCCAGAACCTCTACTGTGGCGGCAAAAGAGGAAGGAGAGCAATAATGGCGAAGAGCGGCGAGCAGGCGGCTCAGCTGTCCTTAGCGTTGTTGGAAGATTTGTTTGGCTCCTCTTCCCGCTACAATTTCGCGGTACGCCTGTGGGATGGAACCACCTGGAAACCTGAGTTGGCGAGCGCGGAACCGACGAGGTGCGCGCGATGACGAGCGATCTCACCTACCGCATCTGGCGCCTGTACATGGCTGCCTCGGCTCACGGCTTCCGCTCAGGCCGCCTCACCAACTATCAGACGCTGTTGCTGAAAGCTGACCGGGAGCGCGCACAATTACCGCTGACTCGCGCTGACTGGTGTTTGTAAGCCGGTCCGGTGAAACTGGTTTTCAGATCAGGCCGTCCCCAGCGTTTCCGCCGCCACCTGCGCGAAGTTGAGCGCGGCCACCAGCGAGACGCCGCCGATGATGTTGCCAATCAGCGTGGGCAGCATGAAACCGAGGAAGTAGGCGGACCACGTGGCGGACCCGATATTGAGCAGATAAAACACCTCAACCGAGCCGACGATGATATGGGCAAAGCCGCCCAGCGCCACGATATACGTGATGATAATGATGATCAGCGGGCGGCTATTGCCGGCTCCGGGCAGCAGCCAGACCATCAAAGCGATCAGCCAGCCCGCGAAGATGCCGCGCAGCAGCGTGCTATTGAAATCGCCGCGCAACCCATGCCTGGCTATCTCCGTGATGGAGGCATTGACAGCAGGCGGGAAGAGGCTGGCATGGGCGATGATGGCCGCGAAGATGAAGGCCCCCGCCAGATTCGCCAGCAGCACGATGGCCCACAGACGGGTGATGCGCCAGAGCGTGCGCAGGTTCGGGTGGGCCAGCAGGGGCAAAATGACGGTCAGCGTGTTCTCAGTAAACAGTTGCTGCCGACCCAGCACCACAATCAAAAAGCCGATGCAGTAACCGAAATTGGTCAGCAGCGGCGTCCAGATCGCCGTCGGCAGGTAGGCGTGAAGCAGGCCTTCGGACATCAGCGAGAAGCCCATTGAAAGCCCCGCAGCCAGAGCGGAAATTGCCAGCGCCCAGGGCGGACGATGCAATTCGCGCTCACCCTCCTCGCGAATGGCCTCATGAACGACCACCGCGCTGATGCTGGTGCGCTTCGCCACCTCGCGCCGCTCCATCTGATTCAGTTCCGGTACGACTTCCGATGTCTCAGCAGTGACATTCAGTTCCGGCTCCGGCACAGCCTGCGCTGTCCGGGCGACTGCCTCCGCCGTCTCCTTTCTGCCCGTGCCTCCCGGCCCATCCGCTTCTGCCATCCTCATCTCATCTATATCCATTCCTTTTTCCTGCCGCCTGCTGCTCATCTCACCTCTCCCCGCTCTTCATCTCTCATAATCCACCTGTTCATCCATCTTCTCCGCCACACAGTCCAACCTGTAGACATCGCTGGCTTATCTTCACACGCCCGGCAGACTAAAAGAGTTGCATATCTCACGCTTTCGCGGCTCCTTAATACTATCTTAATGCCTGTTTGCCGCAAGCAATGAAACGGCGCGTGGGTGATGGCCGTGTAGAATGCAGAAAACGATTCCCTTTGTTGCGCAATGCCTCAATTTAAATGGTAAAGCGTGGCTGGAGTTCATTTATCGTTTTGTATGAAGCGGAAATGGAACGTGTCGGCGTTCGTGGCCCGGTTCGAGCATCTGACTGCCTGTTATGATGGAAGAGCCAGGGGCAGGCGACGACGGGCTGGTCAGGAGTGGAGAGAGATATGTATATCCTCGGCATCAATGCGGTCTATCATGATTCTGCCGCGTGCCTGGTGGAGGATGGGCGCGTCATCGCGGCGGCTGAGGAGGAGCGATTCACCCGCATCAAGCATGGCAAGCGTCCCGTTCCCTTCTCAACCTACGAACTGCCTTTCCACGCCATCGATTATTGCCTGCGCGAAGCCGGGATTGCCCTTGTTGATGTCGATGCCATCGCCTACTCCTACAACCCCTACCTGCTGCTCGGTCGGCATGCAGAGGACGCAATGCTCACACTGCCGCTGGAGCCGGGCAAGTATCCGAAAGCGGAGGAGTGGGAATCGGTCTGGGATCCGCTGTTCCTCTCGTCGATTGTCAACGCGCCCCGGCACCTGGTTGGCGGCGTGCCGCACCACCTGCAAGAGCGTTTTCGCGACGCGAAAGTTGATAGCCTCTGCCAGTGGCGCTTTGTCGACCATCACGTTGCGCATGCCGCCAGCGCCTTCCTCGCCTCGCCCTTCGAGCGCGCTGCCGTGCTGACGCTGGATGGGCGCGGTGAGCGGGCCACGACCAGCTACAGCGTGGGCTATGGCAACCGCCTCTCCACGCTGGGTGAGGTGCATTTTCCCCATTCGCTGGGCATCCTGTACGAAAAGATTACCGAATATCTGGGGTTTCTGCACTCTTCGGATGAATATAAGGTGATGGCGCTGGCCTCGTTCGGCAGGCCGCGCTATCTCAAGGCATTTCATGAAATTATTTCCCCCGGCAGCGAGGGCCAGTATACCATCGGGCCGCTCTGCCTTGAGGAACGCTTTGGGCCGCCGCGCCGCCGGGGCGAGCCGCTGGAGCAGCGTCACTACGATATCGCCCGCTCGCTGCAGCTCGCGCTGGAAGAGACGGTGCTGGGCATCGTTTCCTGGCTGCACAAAGCGACGGGCGAAGAGCATCTCTGTATCGCGGGCGGCGTCGCGCTCAACTGTGTCCTGAACGCGCGCATCCGCGATGACGGGCCATTCCGCCATATCTGGGTGCAGCCCGCCGCCGGAGACGCCGGAACGGCTCTGGGGGCCGCGCTCTGGCTCGATGCTCAGCTACGCGAAGGTGGCGAGCGGCGTTACCGC
This sequence comes from Chloroflexota bacterium, assembly GCA_902810755.1. The sequence goes on along the minus strand of CADDYT010000049.1, from coordinate 23,483 downwards.
ATGGATCACGCCTATCTTGGCCCATCCTATAGCGAGGAGGAGATAGAGAGCTTCCTGCGTCGGGCAAAACTGCCCTATCGCCGTATGGCAAATGTCGCGGAGGAGGTGGCGGATCTGCTGGCGCAGGATAAGATCACCGGCTGGTTCCAGCAGCGTATGGAGTTTGGGCCGCGCGCTCTGGGGGCGCGCTCTATCCTGGCTTCGCCCCTGCACGCTTCTATGCAGGCCCGGCTCAACGAGATCAAGGATCGCGAGGATTTTCGCCCCGTCGCGCCCGTCGTGCTGGAGGAAGAGGCCGCTCTGTGGTTTGCAGGAGCCGATGTCTCGCCCTTCATGCTTTTTGTCTATGACGTGCTGCCAGAAAAGGCCGCTCTGATTCCCGCCGTGCGCCATGTCGATGGCACGGCCCGCATCCAGACGATCAACCGTGAGCAGCACCCGTTGTATTACGATCTGCTGCGCGCGTTCGCGGCGCGTACCGGCGTGCCGGCGCTGGTCAACACCTCGTTCAACACGCGCGGCGAACCCATCGTCTGTTCCCCGCGCGATGCCATCGAGTGTTTCTGGACCTCTCCGCTGGACGCGCTGGCCATTGGCCCATTTTTACTGGAGAAACCAGACGGATACAGGGGATACAGGTAGGAGGAGCATGCGCTATCGGGTTTCGGTGGTGGTACCTACATATAAACGGCCTGAACTGCTGGCGCGGTGTCTGAACGCGCTGGCAGCGCAAGAGATTGACCCGCGCAGCTACGAGATCATCGTCGTCGATGACGCCGCTTGCCAACAGACATGGCGGCTGGTTGAGGAGATGGCGCGGCATCTTCTGGCCCGCGACGGTCCGTGTTTGCGCTATATCGCCGTGTGCGGGAAACGACATGGCCCGGCGGTCGCGCGCAATATCGGCTGGCGGGCCGCACAGGGCGAGCTTATCGCCTTCACCGATGATGACTGCATCCCGCAGCAGGACTGGCTGCGCGCCGGTACGGCTGCCTTCGTCGATGGCGTTATCGGGGTCTCCGGCAAAGTCTTTGTGCCGCTGCCAGAGATGCCCACCGATTACGAACGCAATGCCGCTCGCCTGGCCTATTCAGAGTTTGTCACCGCCAACTGCTTCTACCGGCGCAGCGCCCTGGAAGCTGTCGGCGGCTTTGACGAGCGGTTCACGATGGCCTGGCGCGAGGATAGCGATCTCTTTTTCCGCCTGCTCAAAGAGGAGGGCAAGCTGCTTTCTGTCCCCTCGGCAACGGTGATACACCCCCTGCGCCCCGCGCGCTGGGGCATCAGCCTGAGCCAGCAGCGCAAGAGTATGTTTAACGCATTGTTGTATAAAAAGCACCCGCAGCTCTACCAGCGCAAAATTCAGGCGACGCCCCCCTGGCACTACTACGGCATCGTCGCCTCCGCCCTGCTGGCGCTAAGCGGGTTAGTGCTGGGCGCGCCTTATATTGTGTTGGGGGCAGCATGCGCATGGACACTGCTGACAGGCTGGTTCTGCCTGCTGCGCCTGCGTCACACGTCTCATCTCCCACGCCACGTCGTCGAGATGGTCGTGACCTCGTTGCTCATCCCGCCCCTGGCAATCTACTGGCGCATCGCAGGCGCGCTCAAGTTCCGTGTCCTGTTCTTTTGAGTTGAGGAAAAACGATATGCAGCTTCCCACATACGTGCAGATAGAGCCGGTGGGGCAGTGCAACCTGCGCTGCCAGATGTGCGCGATCCAGTTCCGGCAGGATGGCCCGCCCTATGGGCCACCGGCCTTCATGCCCTTTGAGACGTTCACCCGACTGCTCGACCAGTTTGCGGGCCTGCGCGAACTGCACCTGCAGGGGCTGGGCGAGCCAATGATGCACCCGCGTTTCTTCGATATGGTGGAATATGCCACCGCGAAGGGCGTGTGCGTCACCACCAACTCGAATCTGACGCTGCTCAACGAGCGGCGAGCCGAACGCTGCGTGACCAGCGGGCTGGCTTGTCTGCATATCTCCCTCGATGGCGCGACCGCCGCTACCTATGAGCGCATTCGCAAACGCGCCCACTTCGAGCGCGTGGTGGCCGGTATCGAGCGGCTGCTGGCGGCGCGCGCGCGCTCCGGCAGCGCGACCCCACGCCTGCACCTTGTCATGGTCATCATGCGGCAAAACCTGCACGAACTGCCCGACCTCCTGCGGCTGGCCCATCGCTGGTCGGTGGAGGAGGTGTTTGTGCAGCACCTCTGCCATGATTTCGGCGAGGCGAGCTTGCCTGCTCAGTATCGCCCCATGCGCGAGTTCGTGCAGGAGCAGACACTGCTGGAGGAAGACCCCGCGCGCATTGACCGCTATTTTGATGAGGCGCGACAACTGGCGCGCGCGCTTGCCATTCGCCTGCGCCTGCCGCACGCGCGCCCGCGTCCCTATGCGCCCGGCACGCCCGGCCGGGAACGCTGCAACTGGCCCTGGCGCGGCGCCTATATCAGCTACCAGGGCTACGCCATGCCCTGCTGCATGGTCTCGACGCCTGATCGCATCCATTTCGGCAACATGGCCGAGCAAGGCGTCACCACGATCTGGAACAGCGTCCCCTTCCAGACGTTTCGCAATCGGCTCGACTCCGGTGAGCCGCCAGAAATCTGTCGTTCATGTGCGCTCTATGCAGGCACATTTTGAAAATGAGAGGGAACTTATGGAAGGGTCGGAAATGCTGACAAACCGCGTTTCTTCTGAGCATACAGATAGAAACCGGGCAGACGCTGAGAGCATATGGCTGCCCGCCGTCGCCAATCAGAGCGTCGTTCCGTTCTGGCTGCCGACCGCCGGTCACTTACCCGAAAGCGGGAGCGGAAGCGCGGCCAGCACCGGCGGCTTTATGCTGCCGGTAAGGAACAGGAAAATATCTTTGACCCCTCTACCGGAGACGCTGTTGCTGGCCAGAGAGGAAGAAGGTATCCGGCGCGCCCTGCCTGATCTGCCGCCAGCCACTCCGCTGCACCTGGATGCCTTCACCTGCCGCATTTTGCTCGAATTGCAAGGCCCCTCGCTCGGTCTGTGGCGGGCGGCGGAGATCGCGGCCCTGCGCGAACAGAGCTTTGAGCGGCCCATTCTGGATGTTGGCTGCGGCGACGGGCTGGTGACATCGATGGCGCTCTCCGCCATCGACGTGGGGCTGGACCCGGACGAACGCACGCTGGTACGGGCGGCGCGCCTGGGTCTCTACGAACAATTCGAGTGCGCCCCGGTTGAGGAGGCACGGCTCGCGGACGCAAGCTTCGCCACCGTCATCAGCAACTCTGTTCTCGAACACCTGCCGCGTGTGGATGAGGCGCTGGCCGCCATCGCGCGCCTGCTACAACCGGGCGGCAAGCTTGTGCTGACCGCGCCAACGGAGGCGTTTAGCCGCTGGCTGGCTCTGCCCGTAGAGCGATACGCTGCCTGGCGCAACCGCAAGCTTGCCCATCTCAACCTCTGGTCGGCGGAGCAGTGGAGGCAGCATCTTGAGGCGGTCGGGCTTGAGGTAGAGATTGTGCGCCCGTACCTGCGGCGCGAACTGGTGATGTTGTGGGATGCGCTGGAACTGCTGCAACAGGTCTGGATTGGTCGGCGTCGCCTCTTCAGTCTCTTCTGGCGCCGCCTGCCGCCCCGGCTCCTCGACCGGCTCGCCCTGCTGCTTGCCCGCATGGACCTTTCCGCGCAGGCCCCCGGCGGCGGTCGCCTGATCGTAGCGCGCAAACGAGGATGATGGCGTACATACCATGTTTTCGCCAGTATTCAATCCGGGAGGTTTTTAGAACCGTATGGCAAGCGTCGATATTCTCTTGCCGACCTGCAACCGGCTCTCATCGCTTATCCTGACCCTGTCAGGGGTGGCGGCACAGACGTTGCGTGATATGCGCGTGGTTGTAGCCGATCAGAGCGAACAGCCAGCGCAGGATGAACAGGTGGTGCAGACGCTGAGGCGCATTATCGAGGCGCGCGGCGGCTGTGTGGAGTGGCATACGCGCCCGCAGGTACACGGTATCGCGGAACAGCGCGACTTTTTGCTCAGACAGGCCACTGCCCCCGCCGTCCTCTACCTGGATGACGACGTGTTCATGGAACCCTGGGTCGTCGAGAAACTGCTGGAGACGCTGAAACGCGAACGCTGCGCCTTCGTCGGGGCCTTTCCCGCCGGTTTATCGCATCGCGATGATGTGCGCCCGCAGCAGCAGATTGTGGATTTCTGGGAAGGCCCGGTGCAGCCGGAGGCGGTCAACCCCGGTACGCGCGCGTGGGAACGCTGGCAGTTGCATCGAGCCGCCAACCTCTACCATGCCAGCCAGCGTCTGGCCCCCGGCGAATTCCGGCTCTATAAGGTTGCCTGGATCGCTTCCTGCATCCTCTATGATCGGCAGGAATTGCTGGACGTGGGCGGCTTCAGCTTCTGGCCGCGCCTGCCGCGCTACCATTCGGGCGAGGAAGTGCTGGTGCAGAACCTGTTGATGCGCCGCCGGGGCGGCTGCGCCCTCATGCCCTCCGGCACCTACTATTCGCAGGTGCCGACCACCGTGCTGAACGACGCCGGCACAGTCGATGGACACGCGCTCGACCTGCTGCCGGAGATGGTGGCTCGCTACGCTCCCGAAACGCCGCTCGTCCCTCTGGAAAAGCAGGCGGGATAATGGCCGCGTTGCCTGTTGATCCCTTCCGGCCCGGCCTGCTGGCGCGCCTGCCCGCCACGCCGCGCAAGGTAGTCTTGCTGCGCGCCTCGCGTATCGGCGACTTTCTCTGCGCAATTCCGGCCTTTCGCGCCCTGCGCGCCGCGCTGCCGGAGGCCGAAATCACCATCATTACGCTGCCCATGCTGCACGAACTGGCTGCGCGCTCTCCCTACTTTGATCGCATCATCCCCTTTCCCGGCTTTCCCGGTATTGCCGAGCAACTGTTTGAGGCGCGGCACACCGTCGATTTCCTGCGCCAGATGCAGGAAGAGCGGTTTGACCTCGCCATCCAGTTTCAGGGGTCGGGCGTCAACTCCAATCCCTTCATGCTCCTGCTCGGCGCACGCGCTACTGCCGGTTTTGTGCGCCGGGGCGACCCGCCGGGCAGGCTGGATGCCGCGCTGCCCTGGCCCGAAGAGGAACGCGAGGTGCGGCGCATGCTGGCTCTGACAACATTTCTGGGCGCGCCCGCGCATGGAGAGCAGACGGAATTTCCCCTCTGGCCCGCCGATCACGCGGCTGCACAGGCGCTGCTGTCCGGGCTGCCGCGCCCGCTCGTCGGCCTGCATACGGGCGCCAGGGACGCTTCACGGCGCTGGCCCCTATCGCGTTTCGCGGCGGTGGGCGCAACGCTGAGTCACCTCTATGGCGGCTCCATCGTGATTCTTGGTGAAGAGGAAGAAAGCGCAACGTTAACACCTGTTGTGGAGGAGATAGAGGGTGCGGGCGGTGTCTGTCTCAATCTGGCAGGCAGGACAACGCTTCCAGTGCTGGGGGCGCTCATCGCCCGGCTGGCCGTCTTCATCACCAACGATACCGGCCCGGCCCATATCGCTTACGCGCTTGGCGTGCCGACCGTGACCATCGCAGGCGGCGGCAACCCCGACGCCTACCGCCCGCCGGTCGCAGGTCCGTTTCGCTTTCTTGCCCACGATGTTCCCTGCCGTCCCTGCGGCTATGCCACCTGCCCCATCGGCGCCCCCTGCCTGCTGGGCGTCACCGTGCAGCAGGTCGCGGACGCGGCGCGGGAAGTCATGAATGCAAAGGTATGATGATGGTTGATCCAGGAGAGACATGTGAACAATTTATCCCCGTATAATGTGGTGCCGGGGGTGCGCAAAATCGCAGTCGTGCGCGCCAATGCTATCGGCGATTTTATCTTTTCCCTCCCCGCGCTGGCAGCTTTGCGCGCGACCTACCCCGAAGCGGAGATTGTATTGCTGGCGAAGGCATGGCATGCCGCCTTTCTCAAGGGGCGACCCGCCCCGGTTGATCGCGTGGTGGTCGTCCCGCCCTACGGAGGCGTGAGCGAAAACCCTGGCTATCCCGAAGACGCCTCTGAAATCGAGGCCTTCTTCGCGGCCATGCGGCGCGAACGCTTCGATATCGCCATCCAGATGCACGGCGGCGGTCGCTACTCCAACCCTTTCACGCTGCGACTGGGCGCGCGCCTGACGATTGGCACAAAGACGCCCGACGCCGCTTCGCCAGATCGCTGGATGCCCTATATCTACTTCCAGCCGGAAATCCTGCGCTATCTCGAACTTGTCTCGCTGATCGGGGCCAGCCCGGTCACGCTGGAGCCGTGCCTGGCCGTCACATCGGACGACTTGAAAGAATCAATCGAGGTGGTCCCTGAGCAGAGCGAGCCGCTGGTCGCGCTCCACCCCGGCGCGGGCGACCCCCGGCGGCGCTGGTCGCCTGCACGATTCGCCGCCGTCGGCGACGCGCTGGCGGACGAAGGCGCGCGGGTCGTCGTCATCGGCACGACAGGTGAACGAGACATTGACGAGGCGGTGGTGAACGCTATGCACGCGAACGCGCAAAATCTCTGTGACCGCCTCTCGCTGGGTGGCCTTGCCGGTCTGCTCAGTCGCTGCCGACTGGTCGTCTCCAACGACTCCGGCCCGTTGCATCTCGCCGGTGCGGTGGGCGCAGCCACAGTGGGCCTCTACTGGTGCTTCAATCTCGTCAATGCCGGGCCAATCACGCGCACACGGCATCGCTCCACCCATTCCTGGCGGCTTGCATGTCCCGTCTGCGGCCTCAACTGCATATACCACAACTGCGGCCACCGCGTCTCCTTCATCGACGATATCCCTACCGAAGAGGTTGTCTCCGCTGCCCTTGATCTTTTCCACAACCAGTAGGCCCTCTCTGCCAGCCTCCGGTAGCCGTTCCCAGGCTCCCCGCGCAGGCCATCGGCAAGCGATAGCTCTACTATATACGATGGCCCTACACCACTCCACAGGGTGAACTAAGCGTATCGCGTATAGTCCTGGCGGCTGACCGGTAGGGCGGCTGAGAGTGGCCCGGTATTTCTATGTCTTCTGTATGTCTTCTCTAAGAGCATCAGCCTTTGATGCTTTCTTATAATCTTCAAGACGATATCACTATTCTTCAGTTTGTTTCCTCGTTCTTCATTTCGTCATTGTCTGTCGGCGTCTCCCTGTTTCAATGATGAAGTCAGGGCGAATTGATGTGGAATATGCTTTTAACAATGACATGTTCTTTTAGAGACAAAAGGACTACAACTATGCGAGCATTGAATGTACAAAGAAAAGTTTACTGCGGAATCTCTTTCTCCGTCATTGCGGGCCTGGGCATCCTGCTCTGTGCGGTATTTGCGCCCGTCGCTGCACATGCACAGGGCGGTCCTGTTTCCCCGGATGGTTTAGCCAATTCAGCGTACTGGCCAACCTACCTCTATAGTAAAGATCATAGCGGCTATAACAGCAAAGAGACAACGATTACGGCGGGTACGGCGCCCAACCTGAAGTTGCACTGGAGCTACACGGCAGGCGGGTCCATTTCAGATCAGCCGGTCGAGGCTAACGGCAATGTTTACTGGGGATCGTGGGATGGCAATGAACACGCGACCAGCGTCACCGGCAGCGCCGTCTGGAGTACGAATCTGGGTCAGACCTCGGACTCGTCATGCCTCCCTCCGACGGTCGGCGTTGCCAGCACTGCTACCATTGCCAGTGTCACATTCCATAAAGTTTCCACGCCGGTCGTCTTCGTCGGCGGCGGCAATGCGCAGTTTTACGCGCTGAACGCCAGCACAGGCGCGATCATCTGGCATACCTCGCTTGGCTCGTCGCCCTCCCACTTCATCTGGGACTCGCCGGTGGTTTACCAGGGCAACGTCTACATCGGTATCTCCTCCTTCGGCGATTGCCCGCTGGTGCAGGGGCAGGTTTTTGAACTCAACGCGAAGACGGGCAGCGTTGTGCATACTTTTAATATCGTACCGACAGGCTGCACCGGCGGCGGCATGTGGGGGTCGCCCACAATTGATACCAGCGCCGGGACGCTCTACTTCGTCACCGGCAATAACGGCTCCTGCTCCTCCTCAGAGCCGTATACTGTCTCCATCGTGGAGCTACACACCTCTGACCTCTCCGTTGTTGGCTCGTGGGCGGTACCGGCGAATCAGCAGGGGCCAGATAGTGACTTCGGCTCAACGCCCACACTTTTCCAGGCGACCATCAACGGCTCAACGGTAAAGCTGGTAGGGGTTGCAAACAAAAACGGCGTCTTTTATACCTTCAAACGGGACGCGCTGAACAGCGGCCCCATCTGGCAGATGCAGGTCGCCAACGGCGGCGATTGCCCGCAGTGCGGTTCCGGCAGCATCTCGCCTGCCGCCTGGGATGGAACCCACCTCTATGTCGCAGGCGGCGCCACCACCATCAACGGTACCGGTTATAAAGGCAGTTTGCGCGCGCTTAATCCCGCTAACGGCCAGTTCATCTGGCAGGTGGGCTTCAGCGGTGGTCCGGTGCTGGGGGCAGTCACAGTCGTCCCCGGTGTGGCCTTCGTGACCGAAGGGACAAGCCTCGTGGCCGTCTCCACCTCCTCCGGCCAGATTCTGAAAACGCTCAGCGATACCGGCAGCGGCTCCCTTTACTACGGTGCGGCCTCCGTCTCGCAGGGCATCGTCTACGTTGGCAACATGGACAAAAAGCTCTACGCTTACGGATTATGATGGGTCAGGCAGGCAAAGCCGGATACTGAGCCAGGCCCCCGCAGGCCACCCGCAAGAGGTGGCCTGGCTCAGTATCCGGCCTCGCCACCCACCACAGGCCACCCACTCCAGGCCACCGGTAGCAGGTCATCCACCGCAGGATAGTCGTAGCAGGCCACCGGTAGCAAGTCACCCATCGCAGGATAGTCGTAGCAGACCGCCGGTAGCAGGTCACCCACCGCAGGATAGTCGTAGCAGACCACCGGTAGCAAGTCATTCGCCGCAGGATAGTCGTAGCAGGCCACCGGTAGCAAGTCATCCACCGCAGGCCACCCGCCAGGGGTGGCCCTACTATATACGAGGCGTTCGTGCCGCCTGGGGAGCCATCGTATATAGTAGGGCCACCCCTGGCGGGTGGCCTGCCCGACGCGGCATCGGTGGCCTGCTTCGCGCTCGCACGGGCTTCCGTTAACGCCTATGGGGCCACCCCTGGCGGGTGGCCTGCCTGGCGCTCACGGGCTTCAGTTAACGCTTATGGGGGTACCCTGTGGGATGGACATCCTGTGGAATGTCCATCCCGTGAAATGGGTTCCCTGTGGATAGACATCCCGTGAAATGGGTTCTCTGCGGGTGGATACCCCGCGGATGAGTAGCCTGCACTACGCCCCCGGTACTTCCGGTTGGGCCTCTGCTTCGTCGGCAGTGGGTGGCGTGCGCAGCACCTGGGGCCGGGCGAGCAGCATCCACACGAAGTAGATGAGGCCGAGGGCGAACATAACCAGCGAGTAGATCCACGGGGAGGCGAAAGAGGCGTCGCGGAAGATGGCGAGTTCAAAGAGCAACCAGACCAGCGAGAGAATGATGATGGGCCACTCGAACACGCCAAGCCGGAAGCCGTGCATCTGCGGCAGCTTGCGCCGCGCGTAGATGTAGAGGATGACCGTTGACAGGTAGATGATCGCGGGCAGCAACGTGGCCGCGCTGAAGAGGTTGGGCAGCGCGTTGGGCTGCGTCGCGAAGATGGCCAGCACCACTTCGATCAGCGCGCCGTTGAGAATGGTGGCGGCAACGGGCGTGCCGGTGCCTGCGTTGATCTGGCGGAAGAGGGGATAGCCGGGGAACCGCTGGTCGCGTGACATGGCCCACGTCAGTCGCGTCGCTGTGATGAAGATGACCAGCCCACAGGCGAAGATGGAGAACGTCACCAGCACCAGGAAGATGTCGCCCACCACCGTGCCGAGCGTCTGCGTCACGATATCGGCAACAGGGGTAGCCGAGAGTGAGAGCGCCTTGAGATTGCCGGAAGTCAGGTTGAGCGCGATCAGAAAGGCGAAGCCAACCACACCGCTGATGAAGACAGATGACCACATAGCTGTCGGCACGACGCGATGCGCGTCCTGCGTCTCTTCCGCCAGATTCGCTGCCGCCTCGAAGCCGACGATGGTGAAGGCGCCCAGCAGGAACGAGAGCATGAAGGGGCTGGCGTGCAGCAGGCTGCCGAAGCCGAAGTAGCCCTGCGCAGAGACGGTCCCCATGCTGAACAGGTGATCGGGGTGCAGCAACCCGCGTACCGCCCCGACGATCACCAGCAGCAGCGTCAGCCCCACAATGCCCACTACCTCGGTGCCGACTGCCGTGTTATTGATGCGCGTCGACCAGCGCGTCGAGAAGATGATGAGCAGGGCCTGCAACAGCACGACGATGGCCGTTGCCAGCCACGCGCTGAAGGGCGTCGATGCATAATTGAAGAGGCTGGGCAGCACCGTCGCCGCCACCGCGTAGTCGACCGCGACCACGTCGACCACCAGAAAGATGAAGGAGACCCAGCCGATGAGCCAGCCGATCTTCGGATTTGCCAGCCGCGAGACCCACTGGTATGAGTAGCCCGCCAGAGGGATGCGCGAGGCCAGCGCGGCGAAGACCAGCGAGACAAACAACTGGCCGACGATCACCAGCGGCCACGTCCAGACGCCCAGAGGCCCGCCCCAGCCCAGAACGGAGCCATAGGTGGTGAAGATGCCGGTCGTGATGGAAATAAATGAGAAGCCCACTGCAAAGGAGGCAAACCGCTTCAGTTCGCGCCGGAACTCCTGCCGGTAGCCAAAACGCTCCAGGCTCTGCTCGGCAGAACCGCCGGATGTATTCTCAGTCAGGGCCATGCTGCACGCTCCTTTCCGTATAAAAGCGGAATCACTGCGAGGACACTAGATTGTCGAAGAGCGACGAGGATATAGCTAAATTCTAACCCGGCAATGATGGGTAAGTCAATGGCAGGCCAGCCGCTACAACTCGTTACTGGCGCGGGCGTAATAAGTGTGATAGACTCATCGCAACTGGTTGAGTGATTTGCTAACATAGCTCGTAAGGAGAGGTGAGCTTATGGCCGGAGAGGTTGCTTTGCTCTGGGAGGTGGGCAGGGAGTTTATGCCGCCGACGGATATGGGACAGGTGGCGTATGTGCTGGTGGAGGCCAGCCCGACGGAGGTGGTGGCGCAGGTGCGTATGCCTCTGAATTTTGCGCTGGTGCTGGATCACTCTGGCTCTATGCGCGGGAAGAAGCTGGCGAGTGTGAAGGAGGCGGTGAAAATGGTGATCGATCACCTTTCGCCCGCCGATTACATCTCGCTGGTCATGTTCAGCGACCGGGCGGAGACGATTATTCCGGCGCAACTGGCCAGAGACCCGCAGGGCATGAAGGCGGCTGTCGAGCGCATCAAGGTGGGCGGCGGCACGAATATGGTGCGCGGCATGCGGGCGGGGCTGGATGAACTGCGCCGCCAGCTTGTTCCCTATGCCATCAACCGCATGATTCTGCTCACTGATGGCCGCACCATCGGGGCGAAAAAGTGCCTGGAACTGGCGCGGGAGGCGCGGGAGGCCGGGGTGGTCATCAACCCGCTGGGCATCGGCTCGGACTGGGACGAGGAATTGCTGGATGATATCGGCGAACTGAGCGGCGGCGCAAAGGCCGAGTTTATTAGAACGCCTGCCGACGCCATGAGCGTCTTCCAGCAGCAGCTTCAGAGCGCCATCGACGTGGCGGTACGCAATGCCGTCCTCACCCTGCGCCTGCCGATGGGCGTCTCGCCCAGGCGCGCCACCAGAGTGCTGCCAACCATCAACGAGTTTGACGCCTCTGTCCTCTCCGACCGGCAAATTGTGCTGCCTCTGGGCGATCTGGAGAAGAACAACCCGCAGGCAGTGCTGATCGAATTGATGATTGATCCCCGCCCGCCTGGCCTCTTCCGCGTCGCGCAGGCCGAACTCACCTATGACGTTCCCACGCTGCGGCTGGCGGGCGAGAAGGTGCGCGAGGATATCAAAATCACTTTCAGGAGCGATGCGCTGGCCGCCGGGCAGTTGAACGCGAAGGTGATGAATTTTGTCGAGAAGGCCAACGCCCACCGCCTTGTCAGCCAGGTGCTGGACGAGTATAAGCGCACGGGCAAGGCGACGACGCGGCTGGCCCCCACCGTCACGCGCGTGCTGGACGCGGAGACGCAGGCCGCCCTTGAGCAGATCGAGCGCGGGCGTCAGATCTCCGCTGAACAGATGAAGGTCATCAGCAACAAAACGCGCAAGCTGACGCAGCGACTCGATCTGTAATCAGCATCACGGCGCGAAGGCGTAGAGCTTGCCGTCACCGTTGCCAACGTAGAGGACGCCGTTGGAGACGGAGGCGGGACCATCGAACAGGCCGCCGGTATCCTGGTAGCGGAAGAGCGTCTGGCCGCTGGCCGCGCCGATAATCATCAGATAGTTGCCCTGCTCCACAATGACCAGGCCGGGTACGGAGATGACGCCGGCGATGACAGGGCCACTGTTCAGGCAGTGCTGCCAGATGAGCGCGCCGTTATCAGGATTGAGCGCGCGCACGCTGCCCTTACAACTGGCGCCGTTGATGGTAATGCCGCTGCCGCCGATGTAGAGCGTATGCCCGTCCCAGGAAGCGGTTGAAATGCTGCCCCTGCTGGTCGCGATGGTGGCCGTCCAGACAGGGCCGCTGCTGATGGCGTCACGTTTGAAAGCATAGAACTTGCCGTTTTTATTCTCCAGTCCCACCATTGGCGTCCCGCTACTGGTGGTGAAGAGCGTGGGCGAGGCTCCGAAATCGCCGTCGCCAATCTGCTGAGATGCTGGCACCTGCCAGGAGCCGATGACCGAGAGGGTGGAGGCGTTCAGTTCGATCAGCGCGACGGCGTAGTTTTCTGTGCTGGAGCAGGAACCCTGATTGCCGGTGGAGACGTAGACTGTCCCGGCGGCGGCATCGATGGCCGGAGAACTCCAGATGCTCGCGCCGATACAGCCAGTCGGCACGGTATTGAAGATGTGCTGGATAGCCCCGGTAGCCGCGTTCATCTGCACGAGCTGGCCCCGGATGAGCGGGCAATCGCCGACGGAGGCCACCCCTTCGTAGACGCTGCCGTTGTAAACTTCGGGCGAACTCCAGAGGAAATAGTCGAGAGAAGAAGCCAGCGTAGTGCGCCAGATGAGTTTGCCGGTCAGAGCATTGAGCGCGTACATGGAAGGGGTGCCGCCGCCGAAGAAATCAACGGAGGTCGGGGTGCCATTGATGGTAACGGTGGCAATGGTCGACGTGCTGCCTATGCCCAGCGAAGGCGGGCTGCAATTGTTATCGGCGGTGACGCCGGTATTGTAGGTCCAGATGCGATGGTTATTGAGGTCGGTCGTGTGTTCCGTGCCATTGTCCCAGGAACCCCAGTAGACCAGGTTGTTCGCCTCGACCGGCTCATCCGTGATCGAACCGGCGGCAGTATGTATCCACTTCAGCTTCAAGTTCGGGGCCGTCGTCGTATTAATCACCGTCTCGCTGCCATTGAAGCCGCTATGGCCGTCATCGAACAGGTAGCCGGGCCAGTCGCCGCTGGCGGCATAAGCATGGGAAGCAGGCAGGCTCAGGGCCGTGAAGAGCAGGGAAAGTAGGCTCGTGACAAACAGCACGGCGACCAGAAAACGGGCAGGTGCAGCTATTCCAGACAGCATACGCTGGCATTTCATCTGTATACTCCTCTCCTGGCAGATTCCCCTTTAGCGAAATGATGTGATTAGTATAACACAAAAAATGCTTCCTTGCCTGGCCTGTTTTGTGAAAAAAGTTTCTCTCGTATAGCATGCATGGCAACCCCTCTCCAACATGTCAAACGGAGCGCGAGCAGAGCATCCAGCCAGAAGGTAGCCCGGATGCTTTGCTCGCGCTCAGCACGACGCCTGGGGTCAATAACTGCCGCTGAGGGTGAGGGTAATAGAGAAATCGGAGTCGCTGTACTGGGAGCTGACCTGGCTGGTCTGGTCTTCGTTGGTATAGATCACATCCGGGGCCTCTTCGCCGCCAGAGGCCCAGATGCTCAGTTGCAGATTCTTGTTGGTCGGCAGGCGCACATTGTTGGCCGCGTCCATCACGCCGATAAAGATCTGATCGCCGTAGAAGAGCGAGCTTTGCAGGCCGCCGACGCGCACGGTGTCCGCGAGGCCGCTGGCCACGTGGAACTCGTAGCCAAAACGGCGCTGATGTGGGTAGGCCGGGTCTTCAACAGCGCCTTCCTCACTGAGAAAGAAGTCGATATTGTAGCGATAATCGGCGTCGGCCTGCCGTTCGTGCGCGTAGCTGATGACGTTGTTGATCTCATAGCCGTAGCGAAAGGAGCTATCTTTCTGGCGAAACATACCCACGCGCACAACATCACAGGGGGTAATCTGGCTGCAGCCCGGCGTGGTGGTATCCTGTGCGATGATACCAATAAATGAAATCCCCTGATCGCCGGCGGCAAGCCGACTCGATCGCGGCAGCAAGCTGGCGGAAATCGAGCGTTCGGGAAAGGCGAACGCCTCGCCCATGTACATAGTGTTGGGAATCACCCGCGTGTTATTGACCTGCACCGCTGGCCGCACGATACTTTTCTGCGAGCCGCAGGCGGCAAGCAAGGCGATGAGCAGGAAACAGGCGGCGAAGCTTGCCCACCTGCGAGCCTGCTTCAGCGCGATGGCCTCTCGCATTTCAATCCCGCTCTTGCTTCTATTCAAGCTCATTGCTCTTCGCGCAACCATTTCCAGAGGAAATACCGCCAACACATCACGAACTCTAAGAAAGTATAACACAAACACGCGGGCAATCGCCCGAAAACGGAGCGCGGCGCGGCATAGCACAAAAATTGGGGGGATAAATTTCTGGCAATATGTGTTATAATATCGGCATAACTGACATCGAGACGATGATATCGCTTCTGTGAGAAGTGGTTTCTACGAGCGGTACGTGCGTATTGAGAGATGTCACACAGGAGCGTATCAGCATGAGACTTTACGTTGGGGGTCTTCCCTATCAGACAACGGCGCAGGACCTCGCCGACCTCTTCGGGCAGATTGGCCAGGTAGATGATGTCCAGATCATCACGGATCGCGACACCGGCAGGAGCAAGGGCTTCGGCTTTGTTGAGATGGGCGACCAGCAAGAGGCGCAGGCAGCCATTAACCGCTTCAATGGCAGCATGCTCGGCAACCGTACCATCACCGTCAATGAGGCGCGCGAACGCCAGTCCGGCGGGCGCGGCGGCTACGGCAGAGATGGCGGGCGCGGCGGCAACCGGGGCGGCGGCTATCGCGATCGCGGCCCGCGCTACTAAGCTACTGGAACCCCACCCTGCCCGTCTGGCTGCCAGACATCGCCTGCAAACCTGCTTTGCCTGAAGCGATGAAGTCTTCGCGGTTGCTGTAGGCCCCGTAGAGCAGTTCAGAGAAGGGTTCGTAGCTGAGATAGAATTGCATGCGCGGCCAGAAGGCGTCGTCTACGGGATGGCGATAGCCTGCCAGCACCTGCCGCGCAAACTCTTCGCCCCGTTGCCGGTACAGGCCGACGAAATCGAGCGCGGGATCGCCAATCGTGGCGTCGCCCCAGTCGATGATGCCGGTCAGCGTGCCGCGTTCGGGGTCGCAGAAGATGTGTTCGCAGTTCAGGTCGCAGTGAATTAGCACAGGCTGGAAGGTGAACAGGAAATCGTTGTGCAGAAATGCCTGCCAGTGGCGGGCCGAAGCGGCTCGCAGGTCGGCATTCAGCAAAGGGAAGACGCGCCTTTCTATATCTTCATAGCGTTCCCGGTACATCTCACGCCACTGCTGCGGCGTATGGTTCTCTACGGTCAGTTCAACGGCCCGCTCAAGCGGGAAGCTGTGCAACTCGTTGAGGAAGGCAGCCAGCGCGGGCGCAAGCGTTGTCAGTTGTATGCGGGTAATACCCTCGTCCTCCAGGGCAACGCCGCCTATTTTAGGATAGCCCACGAAGGTATAGGGGTAGCTCTCGTCTCCCTGCCCTATATACGTAAAATGAGGAATCGGCACCGAGAGCGCCTGCTCCAGTTCTGGCAGCAGGCGTATCTCCTTTTCCAGGTAGGGAATCACGTCATCGCGCATAGGGAAGCGGAAGATCAATGCGTCGTTGATATCCAGCACAAAGCTATCCCAGCCGCGCGTGATTGGCCGCGCGCTCTGAATGGCAATCTGCGGGAAATTGCGCTGGATCAGCTCTATATAGCGGTTGCTTTCCATTCAAACCATGCCTCTCCGTACTTTTCTGGCCCGTTTCACAATCAACGACCCCCACCATTCCTGAAGCAGCGGGCAGACTGCAACCGCTTCCGCCTGCTCCACATCGCCGTTGCGATAGTGCGCAAAGTCGTTGATCAGGGCAATCGTCCATTGCGGGTAGGGGCGTTCAACGAGCCGGATGGGCAGGCCCGGCTCGACGCGGCCTTCCCGCAGGACGCAGCAATACCAGCCGGTGCGCCCGCAGGCGGCGACGCGCTCGGTCAGCCCCGCGATTTGCCAGCGCCGTTCGATCTTCCAGCAGGGGTAGCGCGGAGAGGTGACGCGAATATGCGCCTCGCCCAGCGAGTAGACATCGCCGACACAAACATTGTCTTCCGCCAGCCCCTCGACGGTAAAATTTTCGCCGAAGCCGCCCGGCTTCATCTCTGGTTGCTCAAGTTCCGCCTGCCAGAGGGGGTAGTGCGCCGCCGCGTACAGTAGCACCGCCTGGCTCAGACTCCCGTGATGCCTCTTATCGGCCTGCTCGTTTCCTTCCAGATGTGTCGTATACAGCCAGCGCGGCTGCGCGTCCGGCACGCGGAAAAACGAGGTTTTCCAGCGACGCTCCAGCGGCTCAACCGCGTCCGCGCGGCCATAGCGGTGCGGCGTCCCCACCTGCACCGTCTTCAGTATCCCCACCGGCTCCATGATGTCGTTCCTTTCAAAAAGCTCTCTCGCATGCAAAAAGAGTATAATAACAATGACGGGGCAATGTCAATGAGACCTGCCTGTTTGACAGATGCGTGGAGAAAGACATACAATGGCAGACAGCGAGGCGAACATCGGATGCCAGTAATGGTAGAGGGCAGGTATGAAGGAGCCGCAGGGACAGCAGACAGAATACGAGCAGCAAAAGAAGCGTCGGTTGCAGGACATTCTGGGCATGGCCACAACGGGCATATCAGAGGTGGTCACGCCGGGGGAGCGCGTGCTGCCCCTGCTCTATGCCGCCATGGAAACGTGTTGGGTCGATGCCATCCTCATCGGGCTGGCCACGCTGGAGTTGTTCCACACGCAGACGCCGTTGATGCCGCTCTGGGCGCCGTTTGTGCTGATCGTCGGCTCTCGCTCTCTCTACAGCATTCTTGAGCGCCGTCAGGCACAGCAAGCGACAAAACAAGCTGGCGGGGAAGAGAACGGGGACGAGCAGGCAACCGGGATGCTGCCCGGCACCCCATTGTTCGTGACCATGCTTGCCCTCGTCATCCTTGTACTCATCTGGGCCAGCCTCTACGTCGGGAGCTGGTTCCTGCTCGACCCGCGCTGGCTGCTCTCGATGGTGAATGATGTCCTGCTGCTCGACGGGCAGGCGTATCACATCATCACAATTGTGGCAATCTCCATTTTCCTCTGCTGGCGCGGCATCCGACTGGCGCAGCGCGAACTGCAGCCGACCAATGTATTCAAGACGCTGCAATCTGGCATGCTGCTCATCATCGGCGTCATTCTGCTGCAAGCTGCGGTAGCAAGTTCCGGCATCACCCCTGATCTGAGCAACACGGTGGCCTTGCTGCTGCTCATTCCTCTCTTCCTGTTCTTCTCGCTGGCGGCGCACGCTCTGGCTCGCGTCACCTTTGTGCGCCATACGCATCCAACCGGGCTGGAAGGTAACCCGGCGACGCAGGAGCGAGCTATCATTTCCATCGTCTCCGTCATCGGCATCGGCCTGTTGCTCATCGCTGTCTTCGTCAACAGCTTCGCCAGTCCGGCCTTTCTGGCGCAGACGCAGCAGGCATTGTCCTGGGTAGGGGTCGTCTACAACTGGCTGGTCAATATCATCGCCACCGTGCTGGCTTTCCTGCTCACGCCGGTCTTCTGGCTCTTCTCGCTCTGGTTCGCGCACCACCCGGAAAGGCCGCCAGAGATCAACCAGCCGGGCAACAACGTCAAACATATCATCAAGGGCGCGCCGCCGCAGACCTACCCTGCCGCCATCCTCATCTTCGCTAAAATTATTGTACCCGCGCTGATTCTCGCGCTCATTGTGCTGCTGCTCTGGCTGGCGCTGCGGCGGCGGCGCGTACGCATCGAACGCCAGGGTGGCCCCGATGAGACACGCGAGAGCCTCTGGTCGTGGTCGCTTTTCTGGACTCAGGTCAAATCCCTGCTGCTGGCGCTGCTGCGCCGTTTCTTCCCGCGAAAAGAGGTCGAGACGCAGGAAGCTCCTGTGGAGTCGCTGCAGGGTGAGCCTGCCGCGCGCAGCATCCGCGAGATTTACCGCTTACTGTTGCGCTGGGCTGCCAGTCGCGGCCACCCGCGCCACCGCGACGAGACGCCCTACGAGTTTCGTCAACGCCTCGGTGAGCGCATCGGCGCCAGCGAGCCGCAACTGGAGATCATCACCGAAGCCTACACCGCCACCCGCTACGGCGGCCATATCCCCGACGATAGCGAGGTCGCCCGCGTCCGCCAGCAATGGCTCGAACTGGAGCAGAAGACGCGCATCTCCTCCTGATCCCCTCTCAGAGCATGGGTTGCTACCTGCTGGCAATCTGCAACGTATACCTCAAGGAGACTTTTTGCGTGTAATGGAAGCGATGTTGGAAGACAAACAGATCACACTTTGCAGAAAGGAAGAAACGATATGGAAGCCCTGTTCTATCAGACACAGGACCTCAACCTGCCGGCCATTGCTCAGGCGCTGGTGAATGAATACCGGGCGAAGGGATATGAGGCGCAGCAATTTGGCGACATGAATCATGTCACCGTTCAGTTGAAGCAGGAAAGCACGCTGAGAGCTATTACCGGCTTCAATAAGGCGCTGGCGATCTCCATGCAGCGCGTGCAGGGTGGCACGCTGGTGACAGTCGGGGCGCAGGACTGGATAGATCAGATCGCCGTTGGCGCGGTCGGCCTGGCCATCCACCCGCTGCTCATCACTGCCGCCATCGGCGCGCTCCAGCAGCATAACGCCCTGCACGACGTTTTGCGCTCGATTGATTATCAGATTCGGCAGCAACAGCCCCAGGTTCAGGTCACGATGCCGCCGGGCAATCTCTGGACGCCTCCGGTTTATTCCGGCGTGCCGCCTACTAACCTGTAGCCAGCAACATTCCCCTGAAAGAAAGGCCCCCGGTAAAAATCGGGGGCCTTTCTTTCATGAGAAATCCGGTTCATACGCTTGACTGATCGGCAGAGATCAAGGTATAGTTTTGCGGGGAGACAGATCATCACCAGGGGGACAAGAACGATAGAAAACGATCACGATTTCCCGCAAGACTCTATTGAAAGAGATCAATCTGGCCGGGCAAAGCGTCTGCCTGCCGACACGACGTGCGGCAAGGTCCCGATGGTGGCGCTCTGCTGTGCGCTGCTGCTCTTTACGCTGGTCGGTTTGCTGGCGAGTCAGTCTGTCAGCCGCGCCTTCTCAGCAGGAAACATCCTGCCTACGCTGAGCGTGACCTTACCGCTCACGCTCACGCCGACGCCGACGAAAAGGCCAAAGCCAACACCCACGTCTACACCGACACCAACGCCAACACCTACCGGCAACGGTCAGCCACAGCCGACGCCGACGCAGGCGTTCCAGCCGACGCCGAACACAACTGCTCCGACGCCGAACGGGAATCCCACCGGTACGCCAGGGACGGCCACGCCAACGTCAGCGATCGGCATTCAACAGACACCGGCAACGTGGACGCCCTATAGAGATAGCAGCGGCCCCGGAGGAACCAGCGGCAGTGGTGGCGGCGTCAATGTTGTCCTGCTCGCCATCGGCGCCGCCTTGCTCTTGCTCATTCTTGTGCTGTCCATCGTCATCGTGGCGCGCTGGTTCCTGTGAAACCTGCTGTCCCTTCTCTATGTATCAGGTCAGTTCAAGCAGGGGAAAGGCGCGGTGGGCGCGAGACGGGACGAGGAAATTCTGCCGCCGCGTCGCCGTCAGGAAACGCTCGATGCCGTTGTGAATGTCCGGGACGCTATACTCTTGCGCCAGGTCGAGCGAGGCCTGGTTGACGCGCAGCGTGGCGAAAAAGGCAGCCGCTGGCAGAAAAATAGTGAACTGCAGCTTGGGCTGCTGCGAGCCGTCGGGGACATCCATCGCGTCGAAGCCGGGGCCATCCATGCGAATGTGGATTGGCGTACCATCTGTCGCCCGCGAGGAACGCTGCAGCGCCGTCAGATGGCCCAGGCGATGCTCGTTCTGCAGCGTATTATTGCCCTGCGCATTGGCCTGCGCGTCATTGACGCCCTGAAAAGTATTGGCGAGAAAGGCGGGGCCACCACCATTGGCGAACTGGTTGCTGTTGCCCATCGAGGGGACAGGATTGGAGCGGAACATATACTGGCAGCGTTCGACGTAGGGTTCGGTGCTGGAATAGAACTGGTTCAGATCGAGAATGACGTGCGAAAGATGCTGGATCGAGCCATCATAAAAGTAATCGCCCGCCTTTGCCGTCGTGAAGGTGGCCGAAGCGTTGCCCTGGAACGTCGTAATGGCTGCCGGGCCGCTACCGGCCACCTGCTGATCGGCAAAGCCCATCCACATGGGTGAATGCGGGTTCATGAAACCCAGGTAAGGGAGCGAGTTACTTCTGGCAACGGTATATGGCAAGCCTTTTTGCAGGAACATCAGCCGCGACGAGGTAAATTTGAAAAGCGTTTTGAATTGCGGCGAAGGCACCGACTGGCCGTTGAGCGTGTTGCTGCCCTTGAGCCACGCCACAACCGACTTAATATTTGCCAGCGAATCGCTGCGAATGGTGAAAAGGACATCGTTTGACTCGATCTTCACAGGAACATTAAAGGTCTGTTTCGTGATGTTGGGATTTTGCGGCGAGACATCTGTCGGACCCGGCACGGCCTCTTCCAGGGCAAAACGGGTATTATCAGAGAGCAGGCGCGGCATATTGGCCGAGACGACAGAGGATGGCAGGCGATTGAAATAGGGCAGGCCATAGGAGACAAAAGTGAAGACGCCAGAGGGGCTAAAGGGGTAGGTGGCCTCTATTGTATTGAGCGCATTCGCCAGATTTTGCTGGTCGGTTTTCGTGGGGGCGCGCTTGAGCTTCGCCGTCAGGAAAGCGGTATGCACCGGGCCGAAGCGAAAGAGAACCCCGTTGATGGTCTGGGCCGGGGGCAGGTAGTTCGCGATATCGAACTGGATATCCGGCAGGCTGGCGGGCGCGGCATGCGCGAGCCGCATGGGCAGCCACGAATTCGCCTCCAGAATAGCCAGCGTCGAGGCGGTCAGGCCGAGCGCGCCCAGTCTGAGCAGCGAGCGGCGGCTGAGCTGCCTGCTTCCCTGAGAGCGATCAGCAGGGATATCGTGCGAGCGTGAATCATGAGCGACCATTCTACAAAATCCTTCCTTACAGGTGAGAGTCCACAGGCCAGAACAAGCGGCGGCTGCTATCAGGCAGGCACCAATTATAGAGATAAGTCTATCTATCGGCATAGCAGAAGTCGAGGAAATGGGAAGAATGGGCCACTCCGCGCGCCTCTGGCTGAAGCAGTATCCATATGCCCGGAGATAGCATGCCGGTTGCTTGCCGGTCAGGCCCGCTTCGCTTACCCTTCATGCAGGATAACCGGCGTATCATTGAGATCGAGAGTCAGTGTGGCCTGCGGCACGCCACCCACGACAACGTCCAGTTCGTCCGTGTTCGGGTTGGAGACAGCACTGGCAACGGCGGGAATATTGGTGGTGATGGTAGCCAGAATACCCGATGTCTTCAGGTGAAAGGCCGCGTTTGTCGGCAGGGAGATGTCGACGTTGCCGCCGTTGGAACTGAAGGTGGCGCTGGCGCTGTTATCCAGGCTGCCCTGAAAGATGATTGGGCCGCCGTTGTTATCCAGTTTTGACGCGCCTTTCAGCGTGTCCTGCACCAGCACAATCGGCCCGCCGTTGGTACTCAGATTCATCTGGCCGCTCACACCGAATACTTCGATCTCATCTGCCGTGATGTTCAGATTGACCGAAGCCGGAACGGTCATATCCAGATTGCAGCCGTCAATAATCATGGTGTCGCTATCCTGCGCGCGATGAGAGGATGTGAAGGTGCTGCCCAGGCCCTGCAGGATCACCTGATTGCCGGTAGCGTTGGGATGAATATGGACGTAACCGGCACAATCGTTGACGAAGAGCGTCGTGCCGGCATCAATCGTTATGACATTGCCCGTCTGTACCCTGTGGGCAAGAAAGGCGACGCCGCCCACGAGCAGCAAAATAATAATGATGCCGGGCAAGGGGTTGGGCCGACGACGGCGTACCTGCGGCGCGACATTGTAGTTGTACATCATCTGTTTTAAGCCCCCTTGTTTAGCGTGATCGTGCCATTATTTGTTGTGAGCGTCACAACCGCCTGCGGCGCGTTTCCCACGCTGGCATGCGCTTCATTGTTCTGAACATGGATGGCGGCATAGTTTGTTGAGATGGAGCCACCGTTGGTCTTCGCGTCCACGTGGAAGCTCGCGCTCTGTGGCAGCGTCACGGAGATTGACCCCTGATTGTTCTCGAAGACATATGAGCCAGTGCTGTCAATCGCGCTGTTGAAGGTGATGGGGCCATCGTTATTGCTCAGCGCGACCGAACCCGCCAGCGTTGACTGTGTGACGGTAATGGCCCCGCTATTGCTGTGCAGCAGTGAGGTCCCCTGCACATGGCAATCTGCCAGCGTGATGCTGGCATTGTTTGAATTGACATCAACCTGACCCGTCAGGCCGCTCAGGTTGATGCTGGCCGAGTTGCTGTATATCTTCACATCGGTATCCGCCGGGACGGTGACATCGAATGTTCTGCCATACACGGGGTCGTCGCCGAGGACGATCACGCTGCTATCGCTGTTCCGCTGAATGTTGCTGATACCAAAATTCCAGGGCAGGCTAATGTTTCCGGGACTCATGACCTGAAAAATCATCGTATGCGCATCGCTTCCAGCATGGACGCGAATGGCGGGCTGGTCTACTTCCTCATATCGCTGGCTCTCGATCACCAGCGTGGGGTGAGCCGCGACGGTGATGCTGGTCGGGCCAAAGATGGGCCAGCTACGGGCAAATGTTGTGTAGCTGCCGATGGCCAGCACAAGCAAAATAGCCAGAGTAACCAGACAACCCGGGCGTGGAAAACAGCCCCTGCGCGCCCTCTGCGTTCGATTGAGATAGGGATTGCCGGGCACCAGCGGTATTTCGATACCGGGCTGTGGCCCCTGCCCCATATAGAATAGCGGGCCAGCCTGGCTGCCCGCTACAAAAGAACCTCTTGCTTCCATACGCGAAACGCCCTCCTTTTCGGTTGAGGCATGA
>CADDYT010000048.1 GCA_902810755.1 Chloroflexota bacterium | reverse complement strand
CGCCTCTGGGGCCGACCCTTGCGGTCGGCCTGGGAGCGGGGTTACAATGAAAAAACACACGCATCGTCATATCAAAATACCCTGGAGAGAGCATGCAGATTTATCAGAGGACGAACAGCCACCTTTTTTGCGGACATTGGAATAGCTCACCAGTTGAGACAGGAGCTTCCCATGCTTGACCTGACGAGTATTGCGGTAGTCGATAACCATTGCCATCCCATCTTACTGAACCAGCATATGGACGCGGTGCAGTTTCGTGGCTATTTTAGCGAGGCCAGCCATCCGAGCTTCGCGGAGCGGCATGTTGCCCATACCGTCTATTATCTCTGGATGCTGCGCCAGATGGCGACGTTCTACGGCTGTCAGCCCATTGAGGAAGATGTTTTGTTCGCCCGCAACCGGCTCGATGCCGATAGCCTGATCGAACGGCTGCTGCGCTCCGCCAACATCGACACGCTCATCTTTGATCCCGCCTATCCATTGCCGGACGAGTGCTACTCGCCTGAGCGGCTGGGGCAGCTTGGGCATTGCCGCGCCGCGAAAATGCTGCGCCTGGAAACCCTCATGCAGCGACTGATCCTCAACTATGCCGATTTTGATGAGATGGTCGAACACTATGTGCTGGAGCTGACGAATGTGCGCGAACGTGGCTACTGCGCCCTCAAAAGCATTGTTGCCTATCGCACCGGGCTGAATATTGCCGACTGGAGCAAGGACGAGGCGGTGGCTTCATTTAACGAGGCCAGCGCGCAGGCAAAGAGGCAGGGGTGGCTACGCATCGCCCACAAGCCGCTCATCGATTACCTGCTGCATATTGCCTTCCAGCAGGCCGCCATGCAAGAATTGCCGGTACAGTTCCACACCGGCTACGGCGATAACGATACCGATATGCGGCTGGGCAATCCCCTGCACCTGCGTCCGATCCTGCAACGGAGCGATTACCAGCCTATGCCGGTGGTGCTGCTGCATGAAAGCTATCCCTACACGCAACTGGCAGCCTACCTGGCAGCCGTCTACCCCAACGCCTATCTCGACCTCTCATACACTATCCCCTTCGTCGACCGACTCGAAATGGTCGCCTTCACCCGCCAGGCATTGAGCGTGGCCCCGGCCAGCAAGCTGATGTACAGCACCGACGGCATCAACGTCCCCGAAATGCACTGGGCCGGTGCCTTACGGGGTCGCAGCATCATCGCCCAGGTTCTCGATGAAATGATCGATGCCGACGAGATCGACGAAGAACAGGCTTATCAGCTTGCCCTGCAAGTCCTGCATGATACAGCGTATACTGTCTACAGGCTCTAGCAGACCCAGGGAAGAACTGGCTGCCAGTTGCCCGCAGCGGGCGCTGGCAACCATCCAGTCTGGCACAGGAGAAAAGTAGATGACACAAACCCCAGGTTCAAACGCCTCATCTCATGACCGCCATGCGTCCGGTTCGGCATGCTTTCGTATCGCTGTCTCCGCGCTGATCTTCAACGAAGGCAAGGTGCTGCTGGCACACCGGCGCGATATCGACTGGTGGAATCTGCCCGGCGGCGGCATGGAAGAAGGCGAGACCGTCGAGGAGGCGCTGCGCCGCGAGGTGTTTGAGGAGACAGGGCTTGAGGTTGAAATCGGGCAACTGGTAGGTATCTATTCTAAACCTCAAAAGCAGGAAGTGGTGCTGGCATTTCGCTGCCAGGTCACAAACGGCAGCCCGCACGAGACGGAGGAGACGCGCGAGTGTCGCTACTTCGCGCCTGACGCGCTGCCCCCCAACACGCTGCCCAAACACCGCCAGCGCGTGGAGGACGCCCTGCTCAACCAGCAAAGCGCCATCCTGCGCGCCCAGCGTACCAGCACGGAAGAAGATCAAAATCTGCCCATTGATGATTCCTGAATGAATGCGCGGCCCCTGCTCACATCACACTTTATTGCGCAATCACCATCGCGGAAACGTGCGGCAGCGCGTCACCCTGCAAATCCAGTTGTTGCCAGTTCTCACCGCTATCGTAGCTGGCATAGATGCGGCCATCGCCGAGTCCGGCGTAGAGTTCGCCGGGTGCAATTGTCAGCGCGTAGGGGAAGCTGGTGAGCGGTTGCGGCAGGCCACCAGCAAGCGCCTGCCAGGGGCCGTTGCCACGCCAGCGATAGATGTACGCCTGGGCATTACCGTGTGGATTGTGCGCCTCACGTGGGCCAGGGCAGGCCGAGATATACCAGGTATCGGGGTCGGTGGGATCGGGCGCCAGTCCCCAGGTATAGTTGCGGTCGCGGCCCTCATCGACGCGTTGCCAGGTTCTACCGCCATCATGACTCCACGCCGTGCCGCCGCCGCCCGCTTCGTAGGCGCGACCAGGAGCGTGCGGATGCCAGGCAAGGGCATGCACGTCACGCTGCGCGTTGGGGCGGTGATCCAGCCACGTCTCACCCCCATCTTCGCTATACATCAACCCACCCAGCTCGATGCCAACCAGCAGCACCTGCGCGTTCTGCGGATTCGGCGCAATCCAGCGCACGTGGGAAGTCCAGGGGCGCGGCGGGAAACTCCATGTCGGCGCGGAAGGAATGCTACGCAGGGCAGCCAGCTCCTGCCACGATCGCCCGCCGTCCCTGCTGCGAAACAACATGCTCGGCTCGCAGCCAGCATAGAGCATGCCATCAGCGGGGCTTACTGTAAGTGAGAAGACGTTGGGCTGCGGAAAGTCCACATTCTCCCAGTGTTCGCCATGATCGCTGCTCTTAAATATCCCCTTGCCATACGAACCGGCATAGAGCATTCCTTCGTGCAGCGGATCATGGGCAAGGCACTGCACCCCACTCCCCGCCAGTGACGTTTTGACGTTCCACCTGGCGCCCTGTTGCGTGACACGGGCAAAGCCATCTCCGGTAGCGATAGAGAGTTCGGTCATTGTCAGTACCTCCTTCTTTCAGAGAGTGATTATCAACAGCTCATCAAAGACTTTCAGCGCAATCTCTCAGCGCGTCCTGCATTGCCTGCTCGACCTCTTGCACGATACGCTGGTAGAGTTGAGTTGCCCACGACTCATCCCAGGCACCGGCTTCTTCAAGGAGACGCTGGCAGCAGAGCAGAGGATCACGGTCGTTAGCTTCTGAAGCGATTTCGTCGACTGGCTGCCGGTTCGCTCCAGGGCGAGTGAGGCGCATTTCAAGCAGGATGGGGCCGTGACCGTTGCGAACACTCTGCATGGCGGCCTGCATGGTAGTGTAGACGGTGGCAATGTTGGAGCCGTCGAGGGCGATGTGCTTCAGGCCGGCGGGAAGCGAGAGGTTGTGCAGGCAGGATGAAGGTGAGGAATTATGCGTATCAGTGTGGGGACAATCCTGTTCGCAGATGAAGATAGCGGGAAGCTGATGCTGCGCGGCGAAAGTGATGCCCTCCAGGAAATCCGCTTCGGCGGTCGCGCCATCGCCGCAGTAGGCGATGGTCACGGCGCTGGCTTTGCGAAGTTTGCAGGTGAAGGCTATGCCGGCGGCGTGGAGAATCTGCATGGCAACCGGCGCGGGACCGGTCACAATGTTATGCTTGTGATATCCCCAGTGGGGCAGCGCCCGGTAACGCTCGCTCCTCGCCTGGGAGTGAGACAAACTGTCACCGGCGCTTTCCGCTCGCTGGCAATTACCGGATTGCAGATACGTGCGAAATACTTCATAGGCGCTCATGCCAATGGTCAGAACGACACCAAGATCACGATAGTAGGGAAGGGTGAAATCTTCGCCTACCTCGATGCACAGGGAACTGCCCACCTGCACGGCTTCATGGCCCCGACAACTCGCCACGTAGCCAATCAATCCCCGCCGGTGCAGTTGCCCGGCATATTCATCGACCACTCGCGTAAAAAGCATGCGCGCATACAGATCGCGCAGGAGAGAGGCCGATACAGCGCAATTTTCTCTGCTACTCACAATTATTCTGGCTTCCCTTACGTCCCATCATTTTCATCGTGTCAACCCTGCATATTATATGGTGCAATGGGAACGAGAAGCAATAACCTTACCGGAAAGTCTGATTTCCGAATGGAGAGCGGAGAAAAGTGGAAGAGAGTCAATATTGATGAGCATATGGGCGTAACGCGCTCGTAATACATTGCTTTTCGCGCCAATGGATTTTATAATGGACTCAGGATGTGTGAATGAGATTCTAGTCCAGCAAGTCAGCGTAGACTTACGGAGGCAGGAGAAAGCATGACAGTAGATATTCAAGCAACGGCAGCTTACACGCCAGCGCAGCCGCTGGATATGCTGGCACTGTACCGCACAATGGTGACAGCGCGCAGTATGAACGACTTACTGAAAAACCGGAAGACGCAGGGCAAATTTGCTTTTTATATCGGCTGCGCAGGCCATGAAAGCATGGCCGCTGTGGTGGCGGCGTTGAGCGAGGATGACTGGCTCTCCCTCTATTATCGCGACCTGGCGGCGTGGTTGCAGCGCACGGGCGATAGAGCAGGGCCGCTGCGCGAAGCCTATTCGCGCACAACCGGGCCGATGGGAGCAGGGCGCAATATGCCTTCGCACTACAGCAGCAAGCAGTTTCGCATTCTCCCCACCTTCAGCGAAGTGGCCGCGCTGGCCCCGTTCGCCGGCGGCGTCGCCTTCGATTTGCAGCGCCATCAAAGCAAAGAAATCGTCCTGTTTTGCACAGGTGATGGTGGGGTGGCCACCAACGACTTCAATGTCCTGTTCCGCCAGGCGTCGGTGCATAAGCTGCCCGTCTTGATCGTCGTCGAGGACAATGGCTGGGCTATCACCACCCCTTCTGTGATGCAGTGGGGCGGCAACCTGGTAGAATGGGCAAAAGGCGGTGGCCTCTATGCCGAGGAGATTGACGGCACTAACACAATGGAAACTTACCAGGCGGCGCTGCGCCTTGCCGAGCATGTGCGCTCCGGGCAGGGGCCGGCCCTGATGCACCTGCGCCTGGGACTGCTCGACCCCCATTCCAGCAGTACGGACATCAAAACCTATCGCAAAAAAGAGGAGATCGAGTTCACAACGGCGACGAAAGACCCGGTGAAGAATTTTGGCATCTGGCTCGTCGAAAACGGCTATCTTCAGGAAGCTGACATCGAGCGCATCCGCAAAGAGGTGCGGGCGGAACTGGAACAGATCGAGCATGAGGTGCTTCAGGAGCCGGAACCGACGGCGGAGCGTGTGCTGCATCATGTCATCCACATCCCACAGTGGCGCGAAAATACGCCGCGCGGCAAAAAACGCCCCATCACGATGCTGGCCGCGATCAATGAGGCGCTGGCGGAACTGGCGCAGCGCGACCCCTACTTCTTCGTCTATGGACAGGACGTGGGCAGCCCTAAAGGCGGCGTCTTCGGCGCGACCGCGACCCTTGTGACCCAGTTCCCAGGCCGCGCCATTAGCAGCCCGCTCAACGAGCAACTGATTGTTGGCATAGCGGCTGGCGCTGGCATGATCGACGGCAAGGCCCGCTGCGCTGAAATCCAGTTCGTGGACTATCACCAGTCGGCAGCCCAGACTATTCGCCTGGCTGCTCGCGTCTCCTATCAGAGCTATGGCGACTGGACAGTACCCCTGTTACTGCGGACCAAGTCCGGCAGCGGCGGCGGTGGCCCCATCTCCAGCAATGCCTCCGGCGGCGGCGCCTTCGGTCACTCCAACGCGGGCGAAATGTGGTTCACCACCATTCCGGGCATGATTACCATCTGCCCCGCCACCCCGTTCGACGCGAAGGGCTTGATGCTCGAAGCGGCACGGGCGCAGTCACCGGTAACGTTCCTGGAACGCGGACGCCTCTATCGTTCCGAGCCGCCAAAGGATAGCAATGGCAATATCGTACAGGCCATTGCTGAATACTGGAACGTCCCGGATGGATACTACACCCTGCCCATTGGCAAAGCGCGCCGCATGCGCATCGGTACAGGCAGGCCAGAGATGGCGATTGTGAGCTGGGGGACGATGGTGCTGGAAGCCTGCACCGCCGCCGCCGATATCGTCAACCGGCATGGCGGTGCCATCGACGTGGTTGATCTGCGCACGCTTATGCCCTTCGATGAAGAGACCATCAAGGCGGCGGTGAGCGAGGCCAACCGCGTGATCGTGGTGACAGAAGAGGCCGATTTCACCAGCTTCGGTCGCCATGTTCACTCGTGGATTGTTCAGAACTGCTTCTACGATCTGGACGCCACACCGGCGCTGATTTCCGCCCTGCCAGCCCCCGCCGCCCCCTACAACGCCCCCGAAGAGGAGGCATTCTACCCGACGGCAAAAGATATCGAACAGAAAATCGAGGAACTGCTGGCCGAGTAACGCTGTTACTTCACCTCGCCAGCAGGGCAACCAGCTGACTACCGGGGCGATCTTGCGGTCGCCCCTATTCTATTCCAGAATCTCTACATACCCTTCTGTTCCATTCACGCGAATGCGTTGCCCATCTTTTATCAGTCTGGTAGCGTTCTCTACCCCGACAATCGCCGGTATGCCATATTCCCGTGCGATCACTGCTCCATGGGTCATCAGTCCACCAACTTCGGTGATCAGACCTTGTATAGATACAAACAATGGTGTCCAGCTCGGGTCAGTAAAGGAGGTGACTAATATATCTCCCCCTTCCAGATCAGCACCTTCCATGTTTAAGATGACACGCGCAGGAGATGATACAATAAA
This sequence comes from Chloroflexota bacterium, assembly GCA_902810755.1. The sequence goes on along the minus strand of CADDYT010000048.1, from coordinate 34,986 downwards.
AGGGGGAGGAAATCAGCTTTTCCATTGGTACTACCTGTTCGACGCTCTTCCGGCCAGCATGCTATACTGTTTCCGCAGTTATACATACTTTATGTGGGGGCAGTGCTAAAAAAATTGCTATGGATATCCTTGAGAGTTTGACCGGAACAGTCGCGCAGGATGGCCTTCGGCAGCAGGAAACGGTTGTAGAACAGCCAGCCAGGCAGCCACAGGGAAGCATGGGAAGGAAGCCACGCGATCTTCGTGCCGTTGATGGGTGTATGCTCGCAGGGGTGGCTATCGTGGCGTTGATCCCGCGCATCGTGCTGGCCCGGCAACTTGATCTGGTCACAGATGAGGCGATCTATATTATTGCCGCGAAAATGGATTTCCCGCTTCTGCTGCATCTGAATTTTACATCGGCTGGCTGGAATTACAATTATGAACACCCGCCGTTTGTCAAGCTGCTCATCGCACTCAGCCTGTTTATGAATGCGCGTATGGGGCATGTTGCCAGCAATCTCGGCGCGGCACGCATCCCCGGTGTGATTTGCGGAACATTGCTTATCGCCGCTATTTACTGGTTTGGGCGCAAACCATGTGGGCGCGTGGTGGCGCTGCTGGCGGCGCTTTGCCTGGCCTTCAGCCCCTGGCTGGCCTATTTCAGCGCCCTCGCCTACCTTGACACAACGATGACCTTGCTGATTACGGTCGCCTACCTGCTGCTCTGGCCCGCCATCAGGCAGCCGCGCCTGTATCTGCTGGTCGGCGCGCTGTTCGGGCTGGGAGTAGCAAGCAAGTATACAGCCGCGCTGGCTCTCCCTGCCATCATCCTCTTTCTCGTCTATTACTATTTCGTGCTGCCTCTGCGACTCCCCCGCGAGCAGCGACCGACCATTCCCTGGTATGATTGGCTTACCTCCGCTGTGGTCGCTGTGGGTACCTTCTTCTTTGCCGACCCGGCCATCTGGCGCAACCCGCCGACCCTATTAGCGCGCAGCTTTCTCTTTGAATGGCATCAGTCGGTCGACGGACACCTGACCTTTCTGGCAGGGCAGTATAGCGGGCATGTCCCACACTGGGCAATCTTCTACATCATTTTCGCCAAGATGAGCGTTTTTGTGACCATTCCCGCCGCCTTCTTCGTTATTTATGCATTGGTAGGACTTATGCGCTTTCATGCTGGCAAACTGCACGTGCCGGAGACGGAAATAGCCAGCAAGGCTTTTCTCTGTATCTGGCTGCTTGCCATGCTCGGCATGTTCAGCCTGCTGAATATCGCCGTTGGCACACATTATTACCTGCCGCTCTCGGCCCCGGTGGCCCTCTGTGGAGCAGCAGGAATGGCTGTCCTGTTGGGGTACCGGCGCGGTTCGTTCCCTGCTATCAACAGGAAAAGAAGAGAGATACAGGCACCGGTGCCGACGCAGAGAACGCTGGAACCAGAACGCAAAGCGCGCATTCACAGGAAAGCGGCGATACTGGCAATGGTTGGATTGCTGGCGCTGCCACACCTGTTCGGACTACTAACGGTGCCGGGAGCGGAGGGATATACCAGCGAGGTATTTCACGGCGAGAACGACGTTTTGCAGGTAGCATATCCGGCCTATCGAGAGGCAGCCATCTGGCTGCTGGCTCACACGGGCCAACCGGGAACAGTCGGGCTGGTGGCCCTGCCGCAGACGCTAGACACAGGCTATTATGATGTTTCATGGAATACATACAATCCCGATCTCGCGGGTCGCCTGCGCTTTTTTGAGGCGCATCCGACTGACCCCAGTTTTCCCTATGATTACCTGGTCTGGCCCATGCATCTTGTCCAGCGTGGCTATAGCATCCCCGCGCCCTGGCGTTCCCACATCGTCCATATCGTCATGGGTGGCAACACCACCTACTGCTTTATTATGGCTCGCGCCAGCATTCAGCGATAATTCAGACAGACAGGTGTAAGATAGATTATGAAACAGGCTCCCGTTCGCGATATTCTCTGGCTTTTTAGCGGCACGCGCGTGCTGTTGCTCATCATTACGTATTTTACCTATATTCTGTTTACGGCCCCGAACTACACCAGCACGCCGGTAGACGTAGTGGCGTTGTTCTCAAGCTGGGAACACTGGGACGCCGTTCATTACGTCTCCATTGCGCAGTCTGGCTATCAGAATCGCGATGATCTCGCATTCTTTCCGCTCTTTCCCATGCTCATCTGGCCATTTGGTCGCCTCACCGGCAACTATCTCTTGCCCGCCACGCTGATTAGCAACTTCGCGCTGTTAGGATCGCTCTTCCTGCTGTACCAGATAGCGACAGAGGCCGGTGGAGAGCTGGTGGGGCGGCGCACGCTGCTCTATCTGTGCATCTTCCCGACCGCCTTTTTCTTTTTTGCCGCCTACAATGAATCGCTCTTCCTGCTGCTGACGCTGGGCGCATTCATGGCGATGCGCCGACAGCAGTGGTGGCTGGTCGGCATTCTGGGCTTTCTGGCCTCGCTCACCCGCTCGATCGGCGTCCTGCTCGTCCTGCCATATCTCTACGAACTCTGGTCTTCCCGTGACAGCTTTATGGCTTCTCGCCAGCGTTTCATTCTGAAGGCGTTGCCGATTGTCCTGATTCCGCTCGGCACCATCCTCTACTGTATCTTCTGCTGGCAGGCAAGCGGCGATTTCCTGGCTTTTGCCTCAGTGCAGGTGCGCTGGGCCAGGCACACCTCATGGCCCTGGTACGGCCTCTTCTTAGCCTTCCTGCAACTCTTCTGGTTCCAGCCCTTTGGCTCCTTCAGCCAGGCGCACATCATCCTCGACCTGAGCGCCACGCTGGGCTTCATCGTGCTGGCTTTCCTGGGCAGACGCAGGCTGCGGCCCGTCTATACCCTGTGGATAGCCGTCCTGCTGTTGTTCTATCTCATGAGTCCGGCTACCACACAGGCAGATGCGCTGCAATCCAATCAACGCTTCGTGCTGGAAATGTTTCCCGGCTTCATCACCCTTGCCATGCTCGGCATCCAGCATCGACGGTTACACCAGGCGATCATGCTCTGCTTTCCGGCCTTGCAGGCTACCCTCAGCATCCTCTTTGTGATGAATCGCTGGATGGTCTGAAATACACTTCCACCGAAAAAGGAGGCAAAAGCAGCACGTACTCTCCCCCTTCTGCCTGTGAATGGGCTAGAATAAGAGTGGGAAATATATGAGAGAGGTTTTTATGGCTCAGGACAGGGGAAAAGAGCAGCAGGAGCTGCCAGTTGCAACAATCAAGCAGGCATCACTATTCGTACAATTCAGAAGCGCGGCCACAGGCATCGTGATAGTGACCGCGCTCGCGTATATCTACTGCCTGCTTATCAGCATCACGCCGCTCCAGAGGCTGTATAGCACCATCCATTTCGCGCAGGTGCAAACGAATCATGTGCTGACCTTCTGGGGTTCCTGGCTGCCTGCCAACCTGCACATGGCAAAGAATGCCGCCATCTCGCGCCAGAGTACCGGCACGTTTGAATTGATCGTCCTGCTGGCCCTGACCTTCGCCATCTATGGATTGAGCGCAATCGTGCTGCAACGTCGACTCGCAAACGGCAAAAACACGCTCGTTCTGCCGCTTATCGTCCTTGCCGCCATCCCGATGGGCCTGATTTTCGTGCTGGCTCCCGCACTCCTGTCGCCGGACATTTTTACCTATGCCGATTACGGACTCACCATCTCGGCCTATCATGCCAACCCCTATTTCGTCATTCCCACAGCGCACCCGGAAAATCCGTTGATCGCTTTCGACACCTGGCGCAGTGCAACCGCCGCCGACGGCCCGATCTGGCTGGTCGTCTGTACGTTTGTAGCAAAAGTTGCCACCAGCCACCCTCTTCGCTACATTCTCACCTTTCGCCTGCTTGGCCTCGCCATACATCTCGTGAATATCGTCCTGGTGGCGGCTATTCTGCGCAAACTCGGACGCTCCCCGCGCGTCATCGCCATCGGCACACTGCTCTACGCCTGGAATCCGCTTATCCTCATGGAAACCTGTCTCAATGGCCACAATGATGCCCTCGTCCTGACCTTTCTGCTACTCGGAGTTCTGCTGGGCATGCAGGCAGAAAACAGCCAGTTCCTGCGCCCTACCGGCTACCTGCCGCCACTGATCGTCTTCACCCTGGCTGCGCTCATCCAGCCACTCGTTGCGCCCATCGTCATCCTGTTTCTGATCCTGCTCACCTGCAAAGCGTTCAGCGCATCGACTTCCTCAAACACAGTCACAGACAGGCGGATGCCGCTGGCGATCTCCCTCTCAGGGATAGTGGTAAGCGGCCTGGTCGCGTCCGCTTTGTACGGGCCGTTCTGGCTTGGTCACAGCGTACCGGAGATCATCGCCAGCTTTCGCTCCGCGCCCCCGGCACAATTTGCGCAGGGGTCGATACTGGCGGCTATCCAGCAATGGAATGCCGCGCATGGCAACCCGACAGGCCTCGCAGCCATACTCAGCCAGCGCGGCATATGGGATGTGCTGAGCGCGGTCGTTATCCTTGCCGGTCTGCTCATGGCAGGATTATCACTGCGACGGGCAGCAACAATGCGCAGACTGGTCCTGTTTGCGCTCGCCATTCTGTCGGCGGTACTGCTCATCACGCCCTGGTTTCAGCCCTCGTATCTGGTCTGGCTCGCGGGTATGGCCGTTATCCTGCTGCCCATGCATTATGAGCGCCTGAGCTGGGGATTGATTGCATTTGCGCTGACAGCTTCCGCCTCGGCGCTGCTCGTCTATCTCTTCAACGGCTACCGGCCCTCTGGCCTCTGGATTCCCCTGACGCCGCTGCTCATCTTCGGCCCGCCAACGCTAGCCTTTCTCATTGCCTTCTTCCTCAAGGATACCTTCTTCCCGGCCGAGCTATGGAACGGAAAAGCTCCAGAGCAAACACCCCTTCCGCTTGAGAATATGGATATTGAAGGCAGCAAAAATGGGGTCTGAGGAGGCTGGCCAGGTTGCCCTACACAACCGCCATGCGGTTTCTCACAGCCTCACCTGCATGCTTTTCTGTTGTTAATGCTCCGTGCCGATGGGAGCGATTTGCCTGATAGAAGAGGGCAATCACTACGCCGAGCATCAGGATGTTGCGCAGGGTGACTACCGGGTAGAAAAGCGGTTGCAGGGCGACCAGCAGGATGTGGCCGGCGTGATCGTAGATGAAGGGGTAGATCAAGGTGGTCAGCAGGCTGATGATACCCCAGGTGAGCAGCCATTTCCAGTTGCTTCTGCCCACAATGGCGACAAAGGGAAGAATCCAGATCATGTATTGCGGGCTGAAGACTTTACCGGTGAGCATGACAACCAGCAAAGTGAGCAGCGTTGCCTGGGCCAGGGAAAGTTTGCCGCGCCATTGCAGCCAGAAGGTATAGACCAATCCGGCAACAAGGGCCAGCAGCGCCAGATCGGAAACGGGAGAAGAGAGCGGGCTGAGAACGTTAAGCGAGCCATAGGTATAGACAAACGTCATGGGCATGTGGAAGATGCTCGCCAGCCAGAGAATAGAAGACGAGAACGACTCTACCTGAATCGGGCGCGTATCAAAGTAACTGAGCGGCGCGAGCGTCCCCTGCACATTAAGCAAGAGCGAGAGAACCTCAACGCCGATGCAGACGGCAGCGAAGACGACCAGCCCCTGCAAACGGCGCCAGGCATACCAGCGATCTTCGCTTTCCCTCTGCTGCGCCACAAAGAAGGGCAACACCAGCACAGCAGGATAGAACTTGAGCATCGTAGCCAGCGCCAGCAGCGTAAAGGCCCATTTCCAGCGCCCGCGCTCAGCGCAGAATAACGCGACAACGGTACAGAAAGCGGGAACGAGGTCAAATCGACCGGCCAGCGTAATCCAGCTTCCCAGAGGCAGGTAGAGCGCCAGGGCAATGGCTGCTCCCCATGAGACATACCGTTTGAGAAGAAAGTACAGGCAGATAGCCAGCAGGATCATCCAGCAGGCAAACGTGGTCTGATACCACGCCAGCGGCCCGGTCAGGCCAAGCAGGAAAGGAATCAGGGTAAGCAGCGGGTATTCATAGGGCAGCGCGTGAAATGGCTGCGTTACCGATTGCGCGGCGACAAAATCGATCAACCAGCCGGGCAGATGCCACACCTGCATATCATGCAAAATCACCGTTGCGGGTATGGTCATCTTCCCCAGCGTATTCATAAACTCACACTGAGGGACTGGAAGCTGGCTGGTAGCAGAGGTTCCCTGCAAAAAAGCGACGACGTAACACTGGTAATGGGCAGCATCAGTCAGCAGGCCAAAAAGCCCGATTTGATACTTCACTCCCCAGAAAAGGAGCGCGGCCATAGCCCCCAGGATCAAAATATCTATGATATGTGGGCGCTTGCGCGCCAGCAAAGCAATTGACCGCGCCAGCTGCCAGTCTTGCTCGCCCACACCCGAAAGCAGCGAGCCGGTTATTTTTTCAGACATACGTTCTCTATCCCACGAAACGGATATTCCGTTGTTTCTAATATTTTGATCTACTAATTATGAACGTGAAATACCCGCTGGCAGTCACACGGACAGGTACTGATTAAGAGAAAACACTTCTCATACCGGAAACGGAACAATCATCAATAACTCAGTCGCTTGCTATCTCACGAGCGCCGACAGAGGATGAGGACGGAGAGCCACCTGGCTGACCGTTTTGAGAATCCTCTTTCACCTGTTGCTGCGCTGGTAGCGGCATCTTCTGCTCTTCTGGCGGGCGCAGGTGGTGGAAAAAGACAAAGAAGAGCATGTTGCATCTGCTACTTTCCTCACACCGGCCTCGTAAGTAATAAAGATGTTGCAAGTAGCAATACCTATCCTTATAATGGCAACAGGCGAAGAGCGGCGTGTATCAAAAGGAGCGAGAATGAACTGGTTGTCCGGCGCGTGGCTGGCCCTGCGGACAGGATCGGGTCTACCACTGGCCGCGTTGATTTCCCTGCAAACGCTGCAAAATGCCCTGCATGCGCTGGGCTACCCGGCGGTGACGCTCTTTGTGATGATTGAATGTACCGGCATTCCCTTTCCCGGCGAAACTATGCTGCTGTTCGCCTCTTTCTATGCCGCCATCGACCACCAGTTACAGATACCGGTGGTAATCGCCTGCGCGGCGCTGGGCGCAATTCTTGGCGATAATCTTGGTTACTGGGTCGGGCGTACAGGCGGGCGCGCGCTCGCCCTGCGTTTTGGGCGCTTCATATTCCTCAAACCTGAACATCTTGAGTGGGCTGAACGCTTTTTTCAGCGGCACGGCGATAAAACCGTCTTTTTCGGGCGCTTCATCTCCATTCTTCGCACGTGGGCGGCCTTTCTGGCAGGCGTCAATCACATGCCCTGGCGCAGATTTCTGGTCTATAACGCGGCGGGCGGCATTGTCTGGGCCATCATCTACGGTCTGCTCGGCTATTTCGCGGGCCGCTTTTTTCATGACAATTTCGCGCAGGTTGAGGCCATTGCCCGCACGCTCAGCTGGGGCGGCGCGCTCTTCCTCGTCGCGCTGATTGCCGCCCTCTATGTAGCTTTCCGCCTGTTCAGGAGACGCACCCTGCTACAGGAACAGAAGACTCAGGACATCGATACCCGACAGAATCATGATGAGGAGCCGCAGGAAGCGGTTGCGAGAATGGCCGACAACGAGCAGGATGAAATGGCAACAGCCGGACAGGAAAATATTCCTCAATCTGAGCAATAGACTACCTCTCAGCATACAGGGTGTGTTACAATAGCGACTGAAAGCAAAAAGATGGAGGAGAGAGGTTGCAGTATGTCTATACTGATAGAAGGTCAGAGATTTGAGCGATATCGCGTTCTCCGTCTGTTGGGCAGCGGAGTGACGGGCGAAAGTTATGAAGTAGAGAACCTGGTGCTTCAACAGAAGGCCGCGCTCAAGCTCATCCACCCCTGGGCCACGCTGGCAGAAGCGGCGCGCCGCCAGTTTTTTCGCGAGATGCAGGGTATCTGCCGACTGCGTCACCCGTATTTAGCAGAAGTGGTCGACTATGGTGAAATCGATACGCAACTGTATGTCGCCCGGCGCTATGTGAGCAGTGGCTCGCTGCTCGGCAACGAAGGACGCCTCTGGTTTCGTCCCCCGCTTCCGGTGGCGGAGGCTATTCACTATGCCTGTCAGCTCGCTCAAACGCTTGAATACATTCATCAACAGGGCTACATTCACGGGGCGCTGACGCTGAGCAACATTCTTGTCCTGCGCGGCGCCAATGTCGAACGCGATCCTGACCATGCTCCCTTCTTGCTGGCCGATGTCGGGCTGGCACACTTTGTACGCCGTTTCGGGCAGCCAAAAATTTCGCTGCTCCCCCTGACTGCCGCGCCGGAACAACTCGGCGGTCGCCTGACGCCTGCCAGCGATCAGTTTGCGCTGGCCGCCATCCTCTACCTCTGGCTGGCGGGTCGCCCACCCTATCTCGGCTCGCCGGAAGAGATCGAACACCTGAAACTGACAGAGACCATTGCTCCCCTGGCTTCGTTCAATCCGGCAGTCACCTTCGAGCAGGAAGGGATACTGCGCCGCGCCCTCGCCGTCTATCCCGAAGACCGCTATCCATCTCTGCACGCCTTCGCTAACGCGCTGGCTGCAACGCTCACCCGTCCATCGCGGCTCATACCCGTACAGCCAGAACCGGAGCCGGTGGCCGAATTTGCCCCCGATCTCGCGCCACAAACGACCATTGAGCCAACTCAAGAAAGCGAGACGGAAACAACACCTGCAGCCGGGCCGATTTCCACAGATGCAAATGACGCTGAACCTGTTTTAGTAATTGAGCCTGCGGTGTTTCCACAGGAACCAGAGCCAGCAGAGGTTGTAGAGATCGTAATCGACCGCAATACTACATCTATGGTCGAGCTAGATGCGATCAGCGAACCTGTCCCCACGCCCGTACTGGCCGAACATGATGCCGAAGGTGAACCAGCTGTTACTCCTGTGCTGCTCGAACAGGACGTTACGGCTGAGCCTGCCGCCACACCCGTGCTGGCTGTATCAGATACTATCAGCGAGCCTGCCGCTACTCCTACTCTGGCAGAAACCGATACCAGCGTCGAACCCGCGCCTACACCCGTACTGGCCGATACAACGCCTGATACTGAATCTGAAAAACCGGAGCCTCAGCCCGCTCCCGATATCACCTCGCCCATTCCAGAACCGGAACAGCCGCTACCTGCACCTACGCCCATACCCGTACCGCAGCCACAACCAGTTTCGCCAATACCGACCACGCCAGCCGAACCGGAGCCGACAACAGAGCCGCTCCCCCGGCCCGATCCCGATATCTTCTCGCCCATTCCAGAGCCAGAGCAGGCTCCACAGAGAACCGCATCAGCTCCTGAGGAAACGACGCCGTCTCACGAGCCATGCGAGCAAAAAGCGGTTGCGCACCTGCTTATTCTCTCGCCTTTTACCGGGACAACCAGCAAAGTGGTGCTGGAAGGCGATGAACTGACGATTGGCCGCGCCGGTTCCAGCGATATCCTGCTCGATTTCGACGATAAGACCTCACGACACCACGCTCTGCTGCGGCGCGAGGAGGGATTGTATGTCCTCTATGATCGACAAAGCGCAAACGGAGTCTTCGTCAACGGCCAGCGAATTCCGGTGGAAACAGACATTGGCTGCCCGCTCAGCAGCGGGGATCGCATTCAGATCGGCAATTACGAACTCAGATTTTTCGTAGAGATAGCGGCGGAAAATCTCCGTCGCCCACCGCTCGTTTCACCATAACCAACCCGGATTCGGTCAAATCGTAAGGAGTTTTTGCCCATGCAAGCTCAGGCGTACAACGAACAGACGGGGCGCGCTGGCAAGGGGCGGCTGGCATATAAATGGATCGTCGCGATGGTGGTCATCCTCGGCGTGTTTATGAGCATTCTGGACCAGACCATCGTCAATATTGCCATTCCGCGCCTGCAAACCGCATTCGGAGCGGATATTCACAGCGTGCAGTGGGTGCTGACGGCTTATATCCTGACGCAGGGAGTGGTCACGCCAACGGCAGCCTTCTTCTCCGACAGGTTCGGCATCAAACGCTTCTACATCATCTCGCTGGCGGCGTTCACCATCGGCTCCGCGCTTTGCGGGCTGTCCTGGAGTTTGCCGGTGCTGATTCTGTTCCGCATCCTGCAAGGGGCGGGCGGAGCCGCGCTTTTCCCTCTGTCAATTACCCTGCTCTTCCGCGAATTTCCGCCGCAGGAACGCGGCACGGCGATGGGTTTCTTCGGCATCCCGGCCCTGCTGGCGCCCGCCATCGGGCCAACCTTTGGCGGCTATCTGGTGACCTACGCCGGCTGGCAGTTCATCTTCTATATCAATGTCCCCGTCGGTATTCTCGCCGTCATCCTCTGCACGCTACTGCTACACGAGTACCGGCCAGAGGCGCGACCCGGCTTCGATATACCGGGTTTCATCTCCTCTGCCGCCGGGCTGGCCTGCATTCTGTATGCGCTCTCTGAAGCCAGTACAGACGGCTGGGGATCGACCACTGTTCTGGGCTTTCTCGCCTGCGGACTGATCTTCCTGGCAATCTTTGTCGCCCTCGAATTGATTACCGCCAATCGCGGGGGTCATCCCCTGCTGGATTTGCGGCTCTTCGCCAACGGGCCGTTCCGGGCAGGCAATATTGCCAATGTCTTTGTCACCTTCAGTCTGTTCGGCGGCATATTTCTCTTCCCCATCTATCTGCAAAACCTGCGCGGTCTGAGCGCCTTCCAGGCCGGCGTCCTCCTGCTGCCGCAGGCGCTGGCTTCGATGGTGAGCGTCATCATCGGCGGGCGGCTGGTTGACCGTATCGGCGTGCGAGCGGTGATGATTCCCGGCCTGATCTTGCTGGCGCTTGCCAACTGGCAACTCTCGTTCATGACCATCTACTCGCCCTACCTCTGGATTCAGGCCATGCTCATCCTGCGCGGCCTCGCCCTCGGCTGCACCATTCAACCGCTGACGGTCGCCACGCTCTCGGAGATACGCCCCATGCAACTGGCACAGGCATCGTCCATCAACACTGTAACGCGCGCCGTCTCCAGTTCGCTTGGCATCGCGGTACTGGCCACGCTGGTACAGACCCAGGCGCAGGTACACTTCAGCCACCTGGCCGAACGGGTCACGCCCGGCTCGCCAACCGCCGGTCTCCTGTTGAAACTAGAGGCCTATCTGGTAGCGCAGGGAGCAAACTTACAGGCAGTGCACAGCACAGCAGTACAGGTCATTGCCGGGCTGATCCAGCAACAATCGTTCATGCTGGCAATTCAGGATGCCTTCCGACTGACCGTCTTCATCGTCCTGCTGGCGATCATCGCCACGCTATTCGTGGGCAGTCGTCGCCGCGCCGCCCGCCAGGCTCCATCGCTCGCCCCGGCGACACCGGGAGAGACCGAAACGTCAGAGGCGGCTATGGCGGAAGCCATGATGACAGGATAAAGGATAGTCCGTATCTGCTAGCGGTCTACCAGCGCCCGCGTCAACGTGACGACGGTGACGAACGTGCGGTAGAGGTCGAGCAGGTTGTCGTTCGAGAGGCGCACACTACGTGGGCCGAGCCGTTCGACGCCACGCACCCACTGCGACATCTCAGCCATGTCGGCTACCAGAAAAGTGATATCCAGCTCGACGGGCTGCTTGAAAGGCGGAGGCTGCATGGCCTCAATGTTGCTCACCGCCTGTGCCGCTCCTTCGCGTAGCAGCTCGCAGGCGATCTTCGGATGGAGATTCGAGGCGGCAAAGCGACCCAGCGACTGCTTGACAACTACCTTCGCAGCATGAGGCGCGATGCGCTCCGCCTCCTGCGCGGTCACGGCATCGCCACTGACAAAAATAATCGGGACGCCGTAGTGGGCCGCAACCAGAGCATTGATACCGGACTCGCCAACAACCTCGCCGTTGATACGCACCTCCCAGATCGCGCCGGGATTATAGGTGTGCGAGAGAACGGAACGTTCCGCGCCAATCGAGCCGTGATAGCTGACGAAGCAAACGCCGTCGAAACTGGCATCCAGTCCCTCCATCATATATAAGGGCTTATGTTTGCCTGTAATCAGCGTTGCGTTGCCCAGCAGGTCCTGGGGATGCAGGTTGCGCATGTAGTGGTGCGAATCGTTGACGACAAACTCCGTCGCCCCGGCCTCCTGCGCCCCGCGAATCACTGCATTGACCTCATCCATGAGCAGCTTTCGCCCCTGCTCATATTCGGCGTTGCCCTCAATGATTTGCTCCCACGCCACAATCCCGCTTGTCCCCTCAAAATCGGTGGAAAGAAACAGTTTCACAGTTTATACTCCTTACGTTGTGTCATGCCAGAAAAGCGAAGCCGGGGCCACCGGCGGCGCGGCAGATGTCGATGCTGGCTTGCAGACCGGTGCGTGCCGCATATTGCTCGCCGACTTCCTGGCGCAGAGGCTCGACGGCTGAAGTGTGGACGAGATTGATGGTGCAGCCGCCGAAGCCGCCACCAAGCATGCGCGCCCCCAGCACGCCCGGCACCGAGCGCGCAATCTCCACCAGCGTATCCAGTTCGACACAACTAACCTCGTACTCATCACGCAGGCCGACATGACTCTGCCAGAGCAGCCTGCCAGTAGCCTCGAAATTGCCCTCTTCCAGCAGCTTCACCGCCTGCAAGACGCGCTCATCCTCAGCAATGACATAACCGGCGCGCTTGCGTAAGACTTCCGGCAGCACAGAGCCGTAACGCGCAAACTGCTGCGGGGAAATGTCGCGCAGGGCGCGAATGGATTTCGCCGCCGCATCCCCAGGTTCGTGTTGTAGAATAGCCTCGCGTAAAAGCTGCATCGCCTCCTCACACTGGCGTCGACGCTCGTTATAGGCTGAGGAAGCCAGCTCGCGGCGCACGCCGGTATCAATGACGACCAGAGCCAGCTCCGGCGCGTCAAACCGCAAATAGCGATAGTCCAGCGAGCGGCAATCGATGAGGACGGCATGCTGAGGACGGCCCAGACACGAAGCCGCCTGGTCGAGAATGCCGGAACGCAGGCCAGAGGCGATATGCTCGGCCCGCTGGCAAAGTGCCGCTACCTGCATTGGCTGCAATGTTGCCCCCCGCGCGCCAATGGTGAACCCTCCTCCGGAAAATAAGGCAAAGGCATAAGCAGTCGCGACCTCCAGCGCGGCAGACGAACTCATGCCGCCGCCCAGCGGCACATCCCCCCCGACAACGGCATCAAAACCGGAGAGTTGTATACCTTCGCGGCGCAGTTCGGTCGCGACTCCCAGCACGTAGCGCGCCCAGCCGGGAAGCGTGGCGCGCTGCCGCTCAAACGAAGCCGGCAGGCCCTCAAGCGTGAACTGCGCGTATTCTTGAAAGTGCATAGACCAGAGCCGCACCACCCGATCTGCACGCGCACGCCCGGCAAAAGCCGCCACACGGTCGACCGCTATGGGCAGCACAAAGCCCTCGTTATAATCCGTATGCTCGCCGATCAGATTTACCCGTCCCGGCGCCCATGCCGCTCCCAGTGTGCTGCTATACTCCACGCCGTCACTCATGGCTATAAGAAATTTTTCTGCGGCAGCGCGGGCCGGCTGTGGCAACATATCCAGCTTATTCATTTCCATGCTCATACCCCACTTTCACAATGGCCTCCCGTAATTCCCGTGCCTTTTCGGCTGGCCGCGAGTCGTTCGTCCACTGGCCCCAGAGCGATTCTGAGGATGCAGCATATTTCAGTTTGCCGGGCGCGCGCCCGACGGCCTGGATTTCGACATGCAGGTGAAAACGGTCGTCGGCGAGCTGGTGGATGCCCAGCATGTAGGGCATGGGGGCCATTGACCCCCCAGAAAGCGCGTTGTATCCACCCACGACTTGCAGCAAGATGGCCGCAAGATCATGCAATTCCTGATCGCTCATCGCGGCCAGATTGGCGGCGTGGCGGCGCGGGTAGAGGTGGGTTTCATAGGGATAACGGACGTAGGGCGGCAGAAAGGCCTGCCAGTTCTCGTTGGCCGCCACCTCGTATTCGCTGCCTGAGAGTTCCGCCTGCACGCGACAGAAAGGGCAGCCGCGCCCGGCAGTCTCTTCCTGCACAACGGTCTCCAGCTCGCGTTCCAGCGTCGGCGGGATGACAGAGAGGCCAAACGCCTGACCATGCGGGTGGTGCTGCGTCTGCCCGATGGCTTCACCGCTGTTCTCGAAAATCATCACGGTGGGGTAGCGCGCGGCAAGGTCACGGTAGAGGTCGCGCCAGAGGCGGGTAACGGCAGAAACCTCGCCGACGCTCAACTGGGTGAAGGTACGATTATGCTCGCGATTGTAGATAACGACATACGCCTCGCCCACCGGGGGCAATAGCGGCGGGAAGTCGTTGGGATGCAGCCAGACCTGCGTCTCAGGACTCACCCTGCCTGCGGTGATGTCCGCGCAGAAGGGACAGTCGGTCGTCCCTTCGCGCCGGTTCATACGGTGAGGCGCGTTGACGACGTACTGGCGCAAAATCGGGTTCCAGATAAGAGGGGTCAATGATTCTTCCATAGAGTTCCTTTTTCATCACATACCATGATGGCGGTAAGCGGCCTGGCTTCCCATCAGCACACAGCGTCCTTTTGCGGCAAACGAGGCCAGCAGGGCGCCTTTATCTATTACGCCGCCTTCTTCGTCTCCGGCAGCCAGCAGCCATTCGTTCCAGGTGATGCGATCAGTAAAAAGCGCCCAGGCGACCGGCGCGACCTGCGCTTTCGCGTGGCGCATAATCTCTAATGCGTCCCCTATCCCCGGCTCCAGTTGCTGCGCGGGCTTGAGGCCACCAGCAGTCAGGGCTTCAAAGGTGCGCAATGAGGCGATCTCGCCTTCCACTACCTCACAGACCACGCCTAGCAAAAGCTGCTCAGGTTCCAACACACTCCCGGTTCCCTCTCCCACTTCGCTTTCCCAGACAGCAACCACCAGCGAACAATGTGGGGGAAGTCCGCCCAAAAAATCGTCGATTTGTCGCTTGCTCCACCCATGCCATGAGTAATTATCATCGCTCCGGGAAAGTCGGAGCGCGGCATCCAGCAGCGGGCGTACAGGCAACCACAGAGACGAATCGGCATCCAGCGCCAGTAATTCTTCCGCAAACACGCTAAACTCCATCAAATTGATTATGCCAGCACCTGATAAGGGCAACACATATTGTTTTCAGTATACACTACAGCGTTATAGCATGCTATAATAGATGCGGTACTTTTGTGGCAGTTCGGCAGGAAGCAGACCAGAGACAACGAACATGGATACGATCATATTCTCTTATTTCCTGGCCGCGCTGGGCGGTATCGGCATCAGTGGCCTGCTCTCGGCTACCATTTTTGTCCTGTGGTACTATCGAGGCAGCCGCACGTGGAGCTTTCGCTGGTACCAGCGCAACTGGCACCTGAAGCAACTGGCCGCGCTCGCCAGCCTGTTCTTCCTGGCAATGGTCGCCAGCTACGGTGTCTTGCACCAGCCCTGGGCCTGGTTCTACTTGATCGCAGCGTTTCAGACGGGAACCTGGTGGCTGCGCTGCGTCATCACCAGCCGCGCGTAGCTCCGGCGGCAATGCCTTTCCCTGCGATTCAGGGATAAAAACTATTGCATGCTCATCTACCTGAAAAATGCGCGACGCATCCGTCCAATCGAGATCGATAAGCGCGGATTCGGGATGCGGGCCGCGTGGTTGTGCGTGGAGAGCATAGAGGGGTTGAAAAGAGAGAGCAACCGGTCACTAGATTCCAGTACGGGGAATGCGCTATAATGGGGGTAACGGTCTCCCTGCTACGGTAGACACCGAAATAGCGGGCGAGACCCGGTGGTAGCTATTTCGTCAGGGGATGGATACCAACTACTTGCAATAAGGAAGGTATATTACAGTGCCGTGGTGTAAATTTTTTATTCCAAAGATTGCTTCGCCCCGTATCAAGCCGGGCGATCCTGAGTTAAACGAGCATATTATGTATGCGAAATGCATCAAGGGGCATGTGCTGGTCGACGCCAACGACTGGATCCTCTGTGAGAATCTGCCATCCCCTGAAGCAAGATGCTGGCAAGAAGGGGGAGAAACGCTCTTTACATTGCTGGCTCGCAAGCGCCGCGAGCAGGCAGACGACACCATGAAAGAGCCTGAGAGCAAGTCGGAACCAACGCACACGACCTCTTGAAGTTACCATAGCATGCATACATCCTCGCTCTCTTTCCAGCCCGCGCCACAGCATCTCGCGCGGGTTCATTCCATTTTGTTGCAGTGGTACGCAGTTGAGCAACGCGACCTGCCCTGGCGCGCTAGCAGTGATCCCTACGCCATTCTGGTCTCTGAGATTATGCTCCAGCAGACGCAGGTAGAGCGCGTATTGCCCAAATACCGGCAGTTTCTGGCCGCCTTCCCCACGCTGGCCGACCTGGCAGCCGCCTCGACCGCCGATGTGATCTCCGTCTGGGTGCCGCTTGGCTACAACCGGCGCGCCATCAGCCTGCAGTCCATCGCTCGCCAGGTTATCGCCGAATACGATGGACGCATCCCCGATACCATCGACGAACTGCTCAAACTGAAGGGCGTTGGCCGCTATACCGCCGGGGCCATTGCCTGCTTTGCCTACCGCAAGCAGGTAGCTACCGTCGATACCAACATCCGGCGCGTGCTGCACCGTATCTTCCTGGGCCTGGAACAGCCCGCGCCCAGACTCAATGAGGCGCAGATGCTTGCGCTGGCCGAGCAGGTTTTGCCCGCCGGAGAAGCCTACAACTGGAACCAGGCCTTGATGGACCTCGGCGCAACAATTTGCACCAGCGCGAACCCACAGTGCGTCAGTTGCCCTCTGCAAACGGCATGCCGCGCCTATAGCGAGATGAGCGAGTACAGCCTCTTTCCATCGGGAACGGTGCTGCGCCAGTTGCGCAAGGTAGCCGAAAAGAAGGCCGGTTATCAGACGCAGCCCTTCAAGACCACCAATCGCTATTTCCGGGGTCGCGTCGTCGATTTCCTGCGCTCCCTGCCTAACGGCCAGCGCATCTCCCTGCCCGCGCTCGGCCCGCACATCAAAGCCGATTTCAGCGACGAGGACCTGCCCTGGCTGCAAACACTTGTCAATGGGCTGGCAAAAGATGGGCTGGTGGATGAGACAGAGAATGGGGTCAGGCTGCCCTGATTGAATTCCTGTGCGCCAGAGGATTATAATTGGGAACGAATACAGAAGCCAGTTTGCTCTGGTAAACCGTTCGCAAAACGATGATGGACTGACTATTATTTATCTGGAGGAATACAGCATTGCGACTCAACAGTTTTGAAGAGATAGGCAGGCAATACCGGCACATTTTCCTCTCGCCCCATCTGGATGACGTGGTTTACTCCTGCGGTGGTACGCTCGCCGTGCAGGTCAGCACCGGCCTGCGCCCGCTGATCATTACCGTTTTCGCGGGCATTCCCCCCACCGGACACCGCCTCAGCCCGTTCGCGTTACAGATACAGAAGGAGATGGGCTTCCACGAGGACCCGACCGTTGTGATGGAAGCCCGGCGCAAGGAAGATGCCGCCGCCATGGATTTCCTGAAGTGCGATTACCTCTGGCTCGATTACCTCGACGCCATGTACCGGGGCAGCCCCGGCTACTATGCCAACCGCCAGCAGTTGATCGGCGGCGAGGTCAATTCTGCCGACCTCGTGATCGAGCGGCAGCTGGCGCAGGACTTGCTGGCCCTTCAGGAGCGGCTGCCCGATACCGTCTGGTATGCGCCGCTGGGCGTGGGCCGCCATGTCGACCACCAGATTGTCGCTTCCGCCGCCGACCGCCTCGTGCAGCGCAAAGCAGCCGTCAATTTCTACGAAGATTTCCCCTATGTGCTGCAACCGGGCGCGCTGGAGGCCCGCCTGCAAGAGATGGGAGGCGCGCTGGAACCCGCCTACGTAGAAATGTCCGAAATGCTGCCCCTGCGTGAAGAGGCATCCGAGATGTATGCTTCGCAGGTGGAAATCAACTTCGGCAGCGTCCAGAACATGCGCCGCGACATGTACAACTACACACACGGCATCCGCCCCGTGCAAACCGTCTGTCTGGAACGCTTCTGGGAAGTGTAGTATAGGCCCGCGTTTGTTCGCAAACCACTAAAGCGATGTTGGTAAGGATTGAGCGCAAGGGCGATCAGCAGGGTCGCCCCGGCCCTCGCCAGCTCGCTCCGGGCCGCTGAACCGCGCCGTAAAAGCCGTCTCGCCCATAGACATGTCATGTCGCCCCCGCTTAGCATGACATGTCCATGGGCTTTTTCTATGGCATGGCATATAAGGATGAAAGTTATGCCCTGATGTGTTCTATGATACAATAGAAGGGTCACTTCCTTTTGTATAGTGGCATTGCAAACCTGTCAGATATCAGTGTGTGATAGATTCTCTTGAAGTGAGAGAAAGGCTGGCTGGCAAGATGGATAATTTGCGATCAATGAAGTGTGTTGCCTGCCGTAAGGGAGAGCCGACAGTCACAGATGAGGAACTGGCGCTTTATCTGCCGCAGGTTCCTGAATGGCACGTGGTGGAACGCGATGGCATCAAGCGGTTGGAACGAGTCTTCACCTTCCCGACCTTTGTCGATGCGCTGGCTTTTACCAATCGTGTGGGCCAGATTGCCGAAGAGGAGGGCCATCACCCCGCACTGCTGACGGAGTGGGGCAAGGTGACGGTCACATGGTGGACACACAAGATCAAAGGGCTGCATCGCAACGACTTTATCATGGCCGCGAAAACCGACCAGTTGTATGCTCCTGCCGCATAGCGAAACGTGCGGGCGGGGAAAGGATTATGTTATGACGATACATGCGAACAGTGCCGAATCTGCGGCACAGGAAAACAGGAAGATAGCGTGGCCGCTGCGCCGCGTTGGCTTGAGGGTGCTGAATCTGAATGCGACCGTAGATTACTATAAAAAGCTGGGACTTGCCGTTGTGCGCGATGAAAGCGAGAAGGGGACGGTCAGCCTCGGTTTCGGGCCGGAGGAGGTGCTGGTCTTGCGCGAACTGCCCGGAGGACGCCCGCGCCCGCCGCGCACTGCCGGACTCTACCACTTTGCTCTGCTGCTACCGGGCGAGGTGGCGTTAGGCTCGTTCCTGCGCTACAGCCTGGAGCAAAATATCCCCATAGATGGCGCATCCGACCACCTTGTCAGCCAGGCGCTCTACCTGAGCGACCCGGAGGGCAATGGTATCGAAGTGTATGCCGACCGTCCTCGTGAAAGCTGGCGCTGGAATGGCAACGAGATTGGCATGGCAACGCTGCCATTGCGGGCGAATGCCTTACTCAATGTAGCGCAACCCTTTGAGGGCTTCCCCGCCGACTCTCGCCTCGGCCACATGCACCTCAACGTGGGCAATCTGGATCGCAGCCAGGAGTTTTACCAGACGCTGGGCATGGATGCGACGGCGCGCATTCCCAACCAGGCGTACTTCATGTCCTGGGATCGCTACCACCACCATCTTGGCCTCAATGTCTGGAATGGGCGTAATGCGCGACCGGTGGAACCGGATGTGAGCGGCATCGATTTCTATGAAATTGCGCGCCCCGGCCTGAAGCCAGGCGTCTATCAAGACCCGGATGGTGTGACAGTGATTGTCTCTCCAACTGAATAGCATAGACTGGAATACGCTCTTATGGATGTGGAAGGGGAAGAGATTTCGACGCTTGCCCGGCAGGAAGTGTCGTTTTCAGCTATGCGCGTGGTGATACCGGCGCTGATTGTGCAGTTCGCTTTCGGAGTCTCCTACACGTGGGGCGCGGTCGTACCTTTTGTGCGCCAGTACAATCACTGGACGCCGCTAGTCATCAGCGCCGTCTTCTCAGGCGTCTCTTTCGGCTACGGGCTGGGTATCATTGTGGCCGGTTGGCTGGCGGATCGCTACCCGCCGCGCCTGCTGTGCTGGATTGCTGTGGGCTTGCTGGCGATAGGCTATGCGGTCTCCTTCCTCTTTCCCACCGGCTTCACCTTTTTTCTCTTTTATTCGTTTCTGGCCCTCGGCGTCGGCGGGGCCATCGTGCTGGCGGGCCTGCTGGCGGCTGGCGGCTACGTTTTGCCCCGGCGCATCGGCACCATCGGCGGTGCGCTCACAGCCAGCTATGCTTTTGCCTCCGTCATTCAGGTTCCCATTGTCAGCCAGCTAGCCTTCTCCCTCGGCTGGATCGATGCCCTGCGCCTGCTCGGTAGCTGCATGGCGCTGCTGGCTGCCGCTGCCCTGCTCGTCATTCCGGCCATTCCTCGTCCCCATTATACTGAAGATACTGGTGTTTCCAGAGGGCCTTCGCCGCTCCAGTTGCTCCTGCGCCGCCCCATCTGGACAGGCTTCTTGCTGGAAGCGACTGCCGCGCCCCTCGGCGCCTACTCCTTCGTCATTCTGGCAAATTATGCGCGCAGCCTGCATTTTGCTCTCTGGATCGCCACCTTTTCCGTTTCAGGCGCGGCCCTCGGCAATGCCCTCGGTCGCCTGTTTACCGGCGCGGCTTCCGACCGTTTCGGCGTTAATCGCGTCTTCCTGGCTATTTTCGCTGCCATCTTGCTCTCCGCCTTCCTGCTGCTCAATCCCGCCAGCGGCTTTATCATCTTGCTGGCCGCGCTGGTGGCCGGGCTGGGCTTCGGCGGCTCTGCCGGTGTCCTTTCGCGCCTCGCTGCTACCAGCGCGCCCGATGCTCCCAACTCCGCCTTTGGCCTGCTCTTCGCCGGTTACGCCGCCGGTACCTTCTACGGCCCCATCGTTGGCGCCGCCGTCGGTGGCCCGCCCGTCGCCTGGTTCGTTCTCGCCGGCATAAGTCTGCTCGGGCTGCTTATTCTCGCTTTGCGCGCCTGGCTGTTACGCTGATATTGTCGCACTTGCCATACCGTGATACAATCTCTACAATATTAATTTGTACCCCTGTAGAGGAGGTTGCGTTATGGAGACTCCGGCATCCCTCGGTACCCCTCTTGTGATCCTCAACCCGGCGGCTAATCGCGGCAATACGGCTTTGCAGCGGGCGCTGGTGAGCGCGCACACGAAGCAGGCGGGGGCAAAGTATGTGGAGACGCAATGTAAGGGGCATGCGCGCGAACTGGCATTGCTGGCTGCGCGGAAAGGGCGTCCCATTATCGTTGTGGGGGGCGATGGCAGCGTACACGAGGTTGTGAATGGTATACTCTCCTCCGGGCAGCGGGTTCCGCTTGGCATTGTGGGGTCTGGTTCGGGCAATGATTATGCCTGGAATACGCTCAAGTTGCCGCGCCTGCCTGCCGCCGCGCTCGAAGTCGCCTTCAACGGCACCCCGACCGCCGTCGATGCAGGCATTATGAACGGTACCTGTTTCGCCAACTCCTTCAGCGTAGGTCTGGATGCCGATATTGCCGTCGCCGCTAACTGGATGAAGAAAATTCCCACCATGAGCGGCTCTCGTCTCTACTACGGGGCCACGCTCAAACAACTCCTCTTCGGCTACTATCGCTGCCCCTGGCTCAAAATCAGTATTGACGGCAATGAGCAGGGGGAGCAGTTCAAACGCTACGTCCTGGCAGCCATCACCATCGGGCCGTCCTACGGCGCAGGTTTTCGCATCAACCCGAAAGCCGAATATGCCGATGGATTGTTTGATATTTGCACGATTACGTACACCCCTTTGCCGCGTGCGCTACAATTATTACCGATAGTGCAAAAGGGCCAGCACGAAGGCGTGCCGGAAGTAACCTTCTATCGGGGGCAATCGGTGCGTATCGAGAGCCAGAAGCCGGTCAATGTCGAACTGGATGGTGAGACGAGTAGCGGCACGAGCTTCGAGGCGAAACTCCTGCCCGCCGCGCTGCTGGTGCGTATGGGATGAGGTAGAGAAAGCAGGTGCAGAGGGGTGACGATTGGCGATATCATCTACTGGTCGGCACGGGTGATTGCCTGGGCATTGACGCACCTTGTCTGCCGCTACCGGGTTAGCGGACAGCAGAACGTTCCCGCAAGCGGCCCCTTGCTGATCGTTGCCAATCACCTGAGCTGGTATGACCCGCTGATTCTGGGAGTGGTGCTGCCCCGGCGCGTCTGGTTTTTCACCAAGCAGGAAATCTTTCACTGGCCCGTTGTGGGCGGTCTCTGCCTGCTGACGGGCCAGATTCCGGTGCAGCGCGGCGCCAGCGATCGGGCCGCCTTAGAACGGGCGCTGGCCTATTTGCGCAGGGGGCGGGCGGTGATGATCTTTCCAGAGGGGACGGTCGAGCGGCAGGAGCAGATTCTGCCTGCCCGTACCGGGGCGGCTATGCTCGCGCTGCGTTCCGGGGCCACTATTCTGCCAATCGCGCACACAGGAACGCGCCGCATCCTGCGCTCTCTCCGCTCCTGGTTTCCCCGCGTCTGCATCGAAATCGGCGCGCCCTTTACGCCCCGACTCCCTGAAGGGGTGGCACGCAAAGTGGCCTTGCGCGATGTCACCGAAGAGATCATGGAGCGTATCGCCGCCATGATGCCGCCGGATGAACGGGGAGCTTATTCAGCTACTTCTTTGCCTGAAACGCAGAGGGGCAGAGATTGACCAGCGTGCATTGTTCGCAGAGAGGGCCGCGAGCCTGGCAGATGGCGCGACCATGATAGATCATCAGATGTGAGAGGTCGAGCCAGTCCGCGCGGGGAACGATCTTCATCAAATCCTGCTCCACTTTCACCGGGTCTTCGTTGGTCGTCCAGCCGAAGCGCCGGGCCAGCCGCCCGATGTGTGTATCGACGACGAAGCCCTCGACGATGCCAAAGGCGTTGCCCAGCACCACATTGGCCGTCTTGCGCGCCACCCCAGGCAGGGTAAGCAGCTCTTCCATCGTGCGCGGCACCTCGCCGCCAAAATCGGTGATGATACGCCGGGCGGCGGCGCGAATATTCTTCGCCTTGTTGCGGTAAAACCCCGTCGATTTGATATCCTGCTCAAACTCTTCCTGGCTCACCGTCGCATAATCCTCGACGCTGCGATACTTTTGAAACAGGCTTTCTGTGACGATATTGACGCGCTCATCCGTACATTGCGCTGAAAGCTGCGTCGCCACCAGCAATTCCAGCGGGTTAGAAAAGTTCAACGAGCATTTCGCGTCGGGATACAACCGGCGCAACTCCGCGATAATCGCCTGCACCTGCTCCGGCGACCCCGGCTTCATGCCCGCTTTGAGCGATGATAATTCCATCTCCATTGTACAGTATCCTTTGTTACTGGCTTGCAGCCGCTATAGCTCCTGAATCGTGTATTGCTCGCTGCGCCCACCGGCAGAGCGTGCTGTGATTTTCGCAAGCAGTTCGTCTTTCTTTGTTTTCGAAGAGTACGAGACATGAAGCTCATCGGCAATTTGCTTCAGTTCAGCGACGGTCTTTTTCTTCAGTTCAGCTCCGTTCCACGTTCCTGTCGCCGAGGTCGATGCTGCTTCGGCGTGATATGTCTGGCTCAAGTTTACATCATCGGGGATAGATTGTAAAAGCTCGCGGCATTCAACGTCGGGCATGCGCCTGAGCAGCAGGACAATGTTTGCCAGCAGGTCTGCCAGTTCGTGTACTTTCATGCGCTCCAACTGGTCTATGCTGAGACGGGTACTCATTCCATCAACTCCTTTTCAAAAACAATATCACGTGCTTTCAGGGCGCGTAGATGGTAAATGCGTGAAATAAATTCTCCGGTCAGTTCGCGAAATTGTTGTTGAAACTCACGCTCGCGCGGGTTGGGAAATGCCAGCGAGCTAAGCGGCCTGCGGTTATCGGCTGCCTGCGCAACGACAATGCTATCGCTGATTGTGTGCTTGAAGACTTTGCCAGGGTAATCGGCGCGCACCTGCTCGCAGTAGGCGGCGTGCAGGCGCACATTGGTCTTGATGCGTGTCAGCAAAATGCCGCCCAGCACGGCCCCACGAAAGCTGGAAGTGCGTCGTTCCAGGGCGAAGAGCCTGTTGACCGAGCGTTGCAGCAGGCCAATGCCGTAGGTCGAGAGAAAATCCGGCACGGTGGGAACGATATAGGCATTGCTGGCCCACAGGCTGTTCTTCGTCACAGGATTAAAGTTGGGCGGGCAATCGCAGATAATGTAATCGTACTCCTGGCTGATCTGATCGAAATAGCGTTGTAAGATGGTATGGCCCACAAAATCGGTCAGCCGCAGGTCAACATCGACCAGATCAGGATTGGAGGGCAGCAAATCAAAGCCCGGCACCGTCGCTTTCTCCTGCAATACATCGGTGACAATGGCGCGACGTACCGGAAAATCTCCGCCGCTATGCTCAAATAAATCGTAGGTGGTACCGCGAGCAGTTCTCCACCACTTCCAGTGTTCCTGCTCCATCACATAAAACGTTGCGCTCGCCTGCGGGTCAAGGTCTACCAGCAGTGTCCGTCTCCCATAATGCCTTGCCAGCGAGACCGCAATCTCAATTGCACAGGTTGTCTTCCCCACGCCTCCCTTAAAATTGATCACGCTCACAATTTGTACCATATACTACTTCATCTCCCCCGAAAAAAGCCTTTTGTTTCCTTCGTTATGCTAACTGCTACGGGTAGAGGAGCTATGATTTCTATTTACCCGCCTATCCCGCAATTTTTGCCATATGGTGCGGCGCATTTTATCTCTTCAGTACATAAGCCCAACCCTCTTTTCAGAAGCACTGAGTCTGTGATATCTAAAACAGCAGAAATATTTCCCTCTCGGAGGAGCCTATCAATTGCTGCTATGTCAAGCTCGTCCGCACCAATAAGCGGTAGGGGGAGTTTTTCTGCTTCGTTCGGTTCAAGTTCAAGTACTCCTCCTCCATAACTTCTTCCAATGACTTCTGAGAATGCGAACGTAAGTGAATTAAGAAATGCCGCCGCTATTACTCGATCAGATGCACCGGTTCGCAGTCTCACCCGGTGGATAGTGTCAGTACATGTTGCCATCGCATCATTGAGAACGATTTTTGGATAATTATGTACCTGACGAAGCATAAACGCATGAGGTATCCAGACAGCAGGCACAACGTACCAGTGATTGCGGATTCTGCTTGCCGGGAGGGAAAAGGCGCAAAAAGATTATCCTGGCCTCTCGCGCCCATCTATTTAGATGCTCAGGGTGCTAGACGATTTCAGACTGGCAGCGCAGGATCATGCGCAGGGCATCGGCCTGACCGCGATTCCAGGCCGGAGAATGCACATTGGAGCCGATCATGGGCAAGGAGCTTTGCTCGCGAATCTGGGCAGCCCGTTCGCGCTGCAAAATCTCGTGAACCAGTTGTCGATCGGTCATGTACCAGCCGCGAAGGCGGGCCTGCTCTGCATACCAGAGAACCTGCGCGTAGCCTGCCTGGTAGTCGAAAACGCTGTCGTAGTAAAGCGGGATATTGTTGTGCATCATGACGCCTCAAACCGTGATCTAATCAATGCTTTACATAATAAAGCGTTGTTATTATAATTATTCCAGAAAATAGTTGAGTTGTCAAGATGCACAGACTATCGGGTCATTGCTTATCTTTGCGGATCGTAATCGTAAATGGCCCCCATTCGCCCGTCAGGCCCTGGCCGTGGACGGAAACGCTTTTCCCCTGCTCGATGGTTTTCTCGGTCATCAGGCCAAGGGCGACGATGAGCCAGTTGATTTTGCTCGGCACGTCGCTGTAGTGTGTGACCGGTTGCCCGTCAACATAAAAGTTCAGTTCGTCCTTGCCCCGGTGGTAGCTGATGCGGTAGCGGTGGGTCTGCCCCGGCGCGGTCTCGATGGGAAGTTCGTGGAAGTGGCAGAAATATTTCGGCTTATCGGCGTTTTCTGGCTCTGCAGGCGCAGGGACACCCGGAAAGGGCAGCCGCGCGTAGACACTGGCGATCTTATCATTGCAGGCAAAAAAGTCGAGCGCCATGCCGGTGCTGAAATCCAGCAGGTTGACCGAGACGAAGCCATCGTAGAGGTCGCCGGGCTTCGTGCCGATGCAACGCGCGCTCATCTCCCACTCGAAGGAGATTTCGCCGTCATCGGGTGGCACAAATTTCTGCGTGGAAAAAAACATATTCTTGGCGTTATCGAGGATTTGCACCTGGTCGTTTGCGCGCGTCAGCTTCATCACGCGCACGCGCAGGCGTTCCCCTTCAACGACTACGGCGGCGTCGGGTTCGCGGTAACGCCAGAAGGTGCCATCGGGCAGCGCGAAGCCTCCATATTCCCACGTGCGATTGACGCCCGTGATAATGCTCTCGTAGCCCGCGTATGTGAGCGTCTCCTCTTGCTGCCCGGCTTCGACAGTCGTTGTGGCCTGGCTATCTTCTATCATGGTTCCTCCTGCTGATCTAAAGCGAGGTTCGTAAGGATGGAGTTGCAGGGCGAGCGCCAGGGTCGCCCCGGCCCTCGCCCGCTCGCTCCAGGCCGCTGAACCGCGCGGTAATGATATCCACGAACGGATTGGTACCTCAAGGTTGGTTGGTTGAAAGTTCAGATTATCTGCTCTCTATTGTAGCGCAATTTGTCAGTATCGCGTAGGGGAAGGGCTGAAGGCTTGCAATAGAACAATTCCTGTGCTACACTCTGTCCAGCTTGAATAGATCAATACAGCCTTTTCACCATCTGTAATGAGGTGCCAGTGTGTTACGCTTTTTAGTGACTCGTGCCATCGGGCTGGTGTTTGTCTTGCTCTGTGTCACATTTATTACTTTTATTCTAGGCTATTTTGCTCCTGGCGACCCGATTCGCGTCATGATGGGAACGCATTTTGACCCTGCATTGTACGCGAATTTGAAGCATTCTTATGGCCTTGACCTGCCCTGGTGGCGGCAATATATCAATTTTGTGCTGAATGCGCTGCATGGCACCTTTGGCCTCTCGTATCACTACCAGGGCCGCCAGGCGTGGGATGTACTCAGCACTGGCCTGCCTTTCTCCATCGAGCTAGGGCTTGAATCGTTTGCTGTGACCTTGATTATTGGTATCCCTTCTGGCATTATCGCCGCATTGCGGGCAAATACCCATATAGATACCACCATCAGTACCACCATGTTGCTGCTCTATTCGATCCCTGATATCGTCTTCATTATTTTCTTTCAGGTCTCTATGGTCTGGTTGTATAATCACGGCCTGCCCTATTTACCCGTCGCGGGTTGGGATAGCGTGCAGGCGCGTATTGCGCCCGTGCTGATTACGGGTACAACCGGCGTGGGCTACTTTGCGCGCCTGACGAAGACGACCGTGCTGCAAGTATTGAGGGAGGACTATATACGTACTGCGCGTGCAAAAGGGATAATCGAGCGTATCGTCATCTATCGTCATGCCCTGCGCAACGCAGCCATTCCGTTGATTACTGTGATTGGCCCTTCTCTGGCATTTCTGGTCACGGGCGTCTTCATCACCGAACAATTCTTCAATATCCCCGGTGTCAGTTCTATTACCCTGGATGCCATTGCCCAGCGCGACTACCCGATTATCCAGGCTACCACCGTACTCACTGCCGCCGCCGTCGTTTTCTTCAATGCCCTGACAGACCTGGCCTACGCCTTCGTTGATCCACGTATTCGGGTCGAATGATCTGGACAGGCATGTCATCTTGAGCGGGGCGTGCCATTTGTCAAAGGCGCTGTTTGTATGTTAGCATATGAAGTAGGAAAGAGCGGCGTCACGCGACAGGAGCAATGGCGCAGCTTCAACAGCGATAGACTGGTTGTAACAGGGAGGGACTGAGAGCGTGGCGAACAATAAATCATCAGCAGACGAGCAGAAAAGGCAGAAACTGATCAAAGACCTTGCAAAAAGCGCCGTGCGCAAGAGTACACGGCCTAAAAATATTCGTGAGCTTGGCATCAGCGCGCTCAAGAATCTGCCTGCCAATATCACGATGGTGCAGAACTTCATGAAGGCTGTGAACTGGAAACAGGCCCAGGAAGAGGTTTTGCACGAATTGCATGATACCGTCGTCATCGTTGGTTTGCCCAATAGCGGCAAAAGCACGCTGTTCAACACCATCAAAGGCGAACAGCTTTCCCCTGTCTCAGCGCAGGCTGGCACGACGAAGGAACTGGTGAGTACCAATTTCGGCCCTTTCACCCTTATCGATACCCCCGGTCATCTACCCGAAATTATGGAAAGCGGCATGCAGCAGGCCAGCGTGATCGTCTTCCTCATCGACGCCACGAGAGGTCTGACAAAGCAGGATCGCGAATTGTATGAGACTATCCAGAAAATGAAAAAGCCGACCATTATTGCCGTCAATAAAATCGATGAATTGAAGGGCGGCGAGAGCGGCGACCAGATTGCAACTGAGATCGCGGTCATGCTTGGCGTGGCCGGGATCATTCCCATTTCGGCGCGCACCGGCAAAAACGTTGCCGACGAGTTGATTCCGGCGATGATCGACGCCAGCCCGGAGGCCGCGCTGGTCATCGGCTATGAGTTACCGAAATATCGTCGTGAGGCGGCGCAGCGCATTATCCGTAACGCGACGCTGGTCAGCCTGGCTGCTGGTCTGGAGCCGATTCCGCTGGTCGATATTCCGATTCTGCTGGGGACGCAGATCCGCCTCGTCCTGCGGATGGCCGCGCTGTATGGTGAGCCGTTGAATTCTGCCGATGGGCGCAATCATGCGCGCGAACTCGTTGCCACGATGGCGGGCGGCCTGGGTTTGCGCTACCTGGCTGAGCAGGCGGCGAAAGCGGTTCCATTCGGTGGCGATTTCGTGGCCGGAATTATTGCCGGGGCGGCTACATGGTCCATCGGGCAGGTGGCGCTCGAATATTACGAGGGCGGCAAGCAGATCAGCCCGCGCCGCATTCGCCAGTTGTACTTCAACTTCTATCGTCGTTTCCGTAAGGAACATTTGCCGGAAGAGTTGCGGCAACAGGCTCTCGATCATATGGAGAGGCCCCGGCTTATCGAGGAGCCACGCAACGGGCGAAAGAGCGAAGAGACGGCATGAGCGGCATAAGCGACTCCCTGCCATTTCCATATGAACATTACGAGACGCTGGATGCGCCGCTGACGGTCTACTATCCGCCGGGCCAGCAGGGTTATGCCCGTCAGATAGCACAGACCGTCGAGCAGGCGGGCAAGTTGCTGTCCTCCCTGCTCGGGCAACCAATGCCGGATATAGAACTTTTGCTGGTTGCCCCGGACGACTGGGAACTGGCCCCGCGCGAGGAAGCCGAAGAGGTTCCACCCTCCAATCCATACTGGACAGATGCCACCAATCCATCCAGCCTGATGATCCCCCTTGAGCTTGATCCCATCTTTGGCGAGCCAACGCCGGAGAAGCTGGCTTTCCTGCTCTATCACGAACTGGCCCTGGCCTTCCTGGAAAATGATCCCCGCCCCTGGCCCGAAGAATATCCCCTCTGGGCAGACGAGTGGCAGTTGAAACTGGCCGCGCTCTGGCTCTCTCAACAGATCAGCGGTCAGCAGGGCATCGTCAGCCGCGACTTATACGAGCAGTACGCCGATATTTTCGAGCCGGAGGCCGACGGCAAAACCCCGGTTACCATTCGCAGCTTCGACTGGGACGAAGACACGACGCCGGAAGACTACCTGATCTACGAACTGCTACTCGAACAATTCGCGGCAGACCTGCTGGCCCGCTACGATCCTGCCGTGCTGCCGCGCTTCCTTACGCTCTATCGCACCAACCGGGCCATTCTCCTCAGCGATGAAGCGACGCAACTGCTCGCCGAGGCGCTCGGCCCTGGCAGCACGCAATGGCTGGAAGAGCTGGTCTACTTCTAGGTACGCGGGAAGGAATCGGGCGGGCTGGGCCATGCTGAGCGGTCCAGCATGGCCCAGCCCGCCCGATTTGTATTATCCCTTTACGGCGGCGGCGGTCGCGCCTTCGATGAAGTAGCGTTGGAAGATGAAGAAGAGGATGAGGATGGGAATCGTGTTGAACATGGAGGCGGTGATCAGCAGGTTGTACTGCGTGTAGTTGGCGCTCTTGAAGAAAAAGAGACCCAGCGGCAGCGTATACATATCCTGCGTCCCCAGCACAACCAGCGGCCACTGGAAATCGTTCCAGGCCCCCTGAAAACTGACGATGGCGGCGGCGGTCAGGGCCGGTTTGACGATGGGCAAGATTACCGAAAGGAAGGTGCGCCAGCGACTGGCCCCGTCAAGCATGGCCGCCTCTTCCAGCTCTCTGGGTAGGCCCTTCATGAACTGCACCATGAGGAAGACCGAGAAGGGCTGGGCCATAGCCGGTAAAATCAGCGCCCAGTAGGTGTTGTTCAGGTGCATGTTGTTGACCACCAGGTATTTGGGGATGAGCGTCACTGCCAGCGGGATCATCATTACGGCCAGGGTGAACGTAAAGATGAGTTCCTTGCCGGGGAAACGCAGGCGGGCGATGGCGTACCCGGCCATGGCCGAGAAAAAGGTGTTGAGGGCGGTCGCCGCCACCGCGTAGATCAGCGCATTGAGAATCCAGCGCAGGAAGAGCGAATTGCTCAGAATCTCCTGATAGTTAGCAGTGGTCGCCGGATTCGGGATCAGGCTGGGTGGGAAGGCCAGGATCTCGGCGGGCGTTTTGAAGGAAGAGACAAACGAAAAGATCAATGGCCCGATTGAGGTCACGGTGAAGATCGCCAGGAAGATATAGAGAATGATGTGTGCCGGTTCCAGTCGCCGGGGTGGCCGAGCTTCCCGCGCCACTACCTCGACGGCTGGATTGGCCTCTGCTGTAATTTGTACCATAGCTGCTTCTCCTTGTGCTGTGTCAGATCAGCCTGCCGACCTGGCTAGAGGGTATTGGTACTGGGATCGATCAGGCGGCGCTGGATAAGCGTGACGATCATGATAATGACGAAAAGGATGACCGACATGGCGGCAGCCAGACCAAAGTGGGCTTGAGCGAAAGCGGCATTGTAAATTTCAAGCATAGGTGTCAGCGTGGCGTTATCAGGACCGCCGTTGGTCATGAATTTGGCCTGGTCAAACATCTGGAAGCCACCGATAGTTCCCAGCGCCACGACAAAGAAGATAGCCGGGCGCATCAGGGGCAGCGTCACATTCCAGAACGCCTGGAAACGGTTTGCGCCATCGACCTGTGCCGCCTCGATCAACTCCTTTGGAATGTCCTGTAATGCTGCCAGGAAGTAGATCATGAAGGCTGCGGCGGTGGTCCAGATGTTGAGAATCATGATGGCCGGCAGCGCCCACGTGGTGTCGTCAAGCCAGTCGGGACCGTGAATGCCCACCAGCGAAAGCAGGTAGTTGATTAGCCCAAACTGGTTGTAGAACCAGAGGAAGATTAGAGAGACGGCCACCGAGGAGGTTAGTGCCGGAATGTAGAAAATGGTGCGGAAGATGCCTCTGGCAAAGGGCAAACTTTGCAAGATGATCGCCAGTATCAGAGCCAGAATGGTCTGGCCGGTGACGATGACCACCACGAACTTGAGGATATTGATCATCGATGTCCAGAAATCGCTCAGGCCGATGTTAGAAAGCTGGTTGAAGAGGATTTCATAGTTATGCAAACCCACAAAAGTGGGCGCGGTAAAGCCAATGTCGAGGCTGAACAGGCTCAAGCCAACGCCATAGACAGAGACGATGAGGAAGAAGACGACAAGCACGAACAGATAGGGCAGTAGAAACAGGTAAGCGGTCAGTATCTCCCCCGGTTGCGCCTTCGGCCCCTCGTCAGAGCCACGACGTAGCCAGCGTCTTCTGATTGGGATGGTTGAAGGCGCGGGAGGAAGCGCCGTTCCCGCCGGTGTAGTAGCCATATTCGCTTCTCCTTAACGGTGCAAATATATTCCAGATATCAGAGCGAGGGGATGGGCCAGGGCGCAGGTAGTCCACTACGCCCTGGCCTGTACTGAATGCTTCACCCTCACTCAGCATGGCATATCTGCGACGGTTTAGCCGCCTTGTAGCGCCTGATTGACCTTTGTCGCAGCATCATTCAAAGCGGCAGGAATGGTCTGCTTGTTGAGCATGATGGCTTGCAGGGCAGTTGCCAGGTCGCTGTGGATGGTGGCATCCTGCGGGCCGTAGTAGTCGGCATAGCCATAGCTGGCGGCATCAAACAGCACTTTGAAGTCTGGATGCTGTGTAAAGTAGGGATCGTTATCCAGGCCCTTGATGGTGGGCAGGGCAAAGCCAGCGTCAAGCTGGCTCTTCTGCACCGTCGTCCCCGTCATGTACTTGATCAGTTCCCAGGCTGCGTCGGGGTGTTTGGTGCCGGAGTAAGCCGCCCAGGCGTTAGTGAAGATCAGGTTAGCTTTCTTGCCGGTCGGTGCCGTTGGCAGTGGAGCGATGCCGTACTGCACGCTGGGATAGGTGCTGGCCATATAGGGAATGAGCCAGGGACCCTCAATGGTCATAGCGACTTTCTGCTTACCGAAGGCATCGCCATTCCAGGGCGCGCCTACCTGTGTCGGCAGCACACCTGTATGGTTCTTGATGAAGCTATCGTAGTAGGTGGCCGAGTCGACACCGGCGCTATTGTTGAAGGTGGCCTGGGTGCCATCTTTGTTAAGCATGGTACCCCCATCGGCGAAGAGGAAGGCGCCCCAGCGCGAAGCGTCGGCGGAGAGGCTTATACCATAGACGGCGTTATTTCCGCCTGCGTTCTTCGTCAGTTTGGCGGCGTAGTTCTGCATGTCGCTCCATGTCCAGTTTGGATCGGGAGCGGAGAGGCCAGCCGCCTGTAACATCTGTTTGTTGTAGAAGATGCCCAGTGAGGCCCAGTCTTTGGGCAGGCCGAAAACCTGTCCGCTGGTGCAGACAAACGGATTCATCAGCGAGGCGTAGTACGAACTGGCGCTGACATGGTCGCGGGCCATATAGGGCGAGAGGTTGAGCAGTTTGCCCGAACTGATATACTCGCTAGACATAGCCGGTTGCAGGTAGAAGACGTCGGGTACCGTGCCGCTGGCCACGTTGGCGCGCATCTTGGTCGGGTAGTCACCGGGAATGGGCGACCAGTTGATGTGAATATTGGGATGTAACTGCTCGAATTTCTTCAGGTTGGACTGTACCAGCGCATCCTCAGCCGGCGTTGATGACCAGCCCGATACCGTCAGAGTGACAGTGCCGCTTTCAGGTGAGGCGGCGGTAGTGTTAGTGCTACTGGGACAGGCATTGTAGGGGTTGCCGCTGCTGAGACCCTGCTGCGCTACCCCTCCCGTGTTTGGATTGCTCGAACCGCTGCCGTTGCCACAGGCAGCCAAAATAAGCACGAGTACAATGAACATGGGGACAAAGAAATGCTTTTTCAGGACTCGTTTCATTGCGAACCTCCTGGCTGTGCCTCCGTTAGCGCAGCCTGTGTGCCAGTGAGAAGAAACAAGATGCCCTGTTTCTTCGTCGCGAGTGATAAGGATACACAGTTCCCTTATTATATAATATACGTGTCAATTCGTACAAACTTATACATATTTAACCAGACACGTGTTGAAAATAGGCAAATTGGAGCGATATAATGCTCAAAACAAGCACTGTCATGCTGGCGAAAAGGAGCGATTGTTATGTTTAACCGTGTAGCAATTATTGGCCTGGGCCTGATCGGCGGCTCTATTGGACTGGCGTTGCATCAGGCAAAAGGGGCAAGAGAGGTCACGGGCTACGATCTTGGCAAAGGCATCTGTGACCGCGCGCGCAAGACCGGCGCCATAGATCAACCATATATGGCGCTCGCCGATGCGGTGAGAGGCGCTGAACTGATTATTCTGGCGACACCGGTCGGCGCTATGCGTGCCTTACTGCAGGACATGGCTCCCCATCTCTCTTCTGGCGCGGTCGTGACCGATGTCGCCAGCACAAAGGCGCAGGTGATTAGCTGGGCGGAAGAATTTCTCCCCACAGCCGTCTCCTTCGTCGGTGGCCACCCCATGACCGGCAAAGAGGTCAGTGGTGTAGAAGCAGCCGATGCTTCACTCTTTCGCAATCGTATTTACTGCCTGACGCCTACCGTGCGCACCCGCCCGGCAGCTATTAACAAGGTCTCTTCACTGGTGGAGATGCTCGGCGCGCGCGTGCGTTTTCTGGAACCCGCCGAACATGACGGGCAGGTAGCCAGCGTGAGCCACCTTCCTTTTGTCGCCTCTATCGCCCTGGTAGAGACGGTCACACATGGCCCTGCCTGGGCCGATGCTTCTCTGCTCGCCGCCAGCGGTTTCCGCGATATGTCTCGCCTGGCAGCCGGCAATCCCGAAATGTACCGTGATATCTGCCTGACCAATAGCGAGGCTATCACGCACTGGCTCAATGCCTATATCGCAACGCTCACCCAACTGCGAGACCGCATTGCCGCCCATGATAAAGACCTGAACGATACCTTCGCCAGCGTCCAGCAGGAGCGGCTACGCTGGCAATCAGCCCGGAACATGTCCGACGAATACCCTGGCTGATCCGATAGGAAAAATGGGGAGATTGCGCTATTGCTCTTGACCGCCTGTACTATAGTCTATAGTGCAAGTGAGTGATGCTGCTCTGAACGACGGAATCGGAAATAAAACAGAAATCATTCGCGTTCCATTAAGAGCAGGACGCAAAATGACAGGTTTTGCGGAGTGATAGAAATCTCATCGAAAAACCTCTTGACAGGAAAGAGGAGCTGTGAGAGAATGTCAAAGCCATCGAACAAGACAATCACCCGGTGAAAACTGGTTGCGCCTGTCTTTTGGTGTAGCTCACACTTCTGTGCCACGATAATGTGG
The DNA here is from genome assembly GCA_902810755.1 of Chloroflexota bacterium. The sequence goes on along the minus strand of CADDYT010000048.1, from coordinate 435 downwards.
CTCTTCAGGGATAATTCCCTCCCGACAAACACCCCGCCAGGGTTGGCTGTCCCCTTTTCGGGCAGGCCAGTTCAGGCGTATTTGTTGTCGCTCAAATGAAGGGTTCCCATCTAAAATGAAAAGAGAGATGGGGAAAAATGAATTTCTGAGGAACTTTGAAAAAGAGGGCAGAAACCTCTTGACAAAGAACAACAAATGTGAGATACTTCCTTCGCTGAAGGAAATGAATGAAATAACCGTTCATATCCGAAAAGTTTGAGGTCATGGATATACTGGGAACAGTGAAAACCTACGGGTTATCTCCATGACAGGGCGACCTTAACAATTGAAGAGTGGAAAGTAGCAACAGCAACTGTGGACGACGCTGCGTGCGCGCAAGCTTCTCACAGTTCCTGTCAATAACGTTCACATCAACGATGTGAACATCTGGCGAGC
>CADDYT010000047.1 GCA_902810755.1 Chloroflexota bacterium | reverse complement strand
GAAGGTCGATTCTCATCGAAGCGGTTATAGGCCATGACGGTAACCGAGTCGCCTGAGAAGAAGTAGGTATCATTCAGGCTTGCAGTGGAGGAGACATCGTAGACATCAATCTGGTCGATGGTGAGATAGGGCTGGCTGGCCTGCGGCTGGCCCTTTGTCACCGTCATCTTCACCCATGATTGGCCCGTGAATGGCAGGAGATGTTCGCGAATGCGTGTGTGATTGCCGACCACCGAGACAAGAGTTTTCCATGTTCCGTCCTGCCCGTTTGTGCTGTTCGATGAGACCGAGAGCGTATAGTCCTGTGGACTCATACCGTTCTGACTGATATAGTCGAAGATGTAGTCGCTATCCCAGGTGAGCAAGACCTGTGTTGGCCCGGCGCCGACATGAATCGCGCACCAGGAAGGCAGCGCCGTGAGGTCTGTGCGCCAGAAGGAATAGTTTCCATAATGACCGTTGACGATAGCCTGCGGCCCACCCGGCCCTTGATTATTTGCCGAGCAGTAAACAGGCTTGCCTCGCGAGATCAGCGGCCACGTAGCCGATGCCGGAGCGGGTGCCGTTGTTGGCGTCGGTTGCGCAGTCGCTGTCGTTGTTTGCCCCGTCCGGTATTGCTGAATGACGGCTTTCACCGCATAATACTGCGGCTTCGGCTGATTCGTGGTGACGTTAAACATGTCGAGACGGCCATAGCCGCCATAGCTTGCCGCGTCAAACTGGCAGGCGAAAGCGGTTCCGGCCTGGGCCATTGCATGCAGGGCATCGGTCGTGAAGCGGGTCATAAAATTGGCATCATCGCCATAGGCAGGGGGAGGGTTGCCTGGATCATAATTCCACTCCGTTACACCAACAGGCAAATCTTTGCCGAGAATGGAGCGCACCAGGGAGCGCACGCCCCCTACCGCCTGGGCATAGCTGCTGGCTTTCGCCAGGCAACTTGCCTCGCTATCATTATAGCAGGGATACCAGTGGAAACTGACGGCATCCGGTAGAACCCCTGAAGCTCTGACACCCTCTAAAAACGCCCGCATGAAGCCGTGATTTCCCTGATCATTGTAGGTCACCGGGCCGATAAATTTAGCCTGCGGATTCAGCTTGCGCAGCTGCGGAATGAGCGTATTCCATTGTTTGAGATAGGCGTCAATAGAGATGCCGTTATAATCCGGTTCGTTGCCAAACTCATAGAGCAGGCAGCGCGGGCCTGCGTAAGAGACGACATGTTCGTCAAATTGCGCGTTGAAGACGTTAAATAACACGCCCAGGCAGGTCATCCCACTGTTCTCAACCGTTTGTAAACGCTGCTCAATCTCCGCGTCGGTAGTAGCGTGATCATCGGCCAGGCTCTTGTCGAAGAAGAAGGTACGCATCAAGGTAAAATGGGCGGATTTCAATGCCTGCTGCATCGCGGTGCTGGTCTCAATGTTATTGGTACTCCATTCCTGAGTATCATTGGTGCCAAAGAGAAAGGAAGAAACGTTATCCTTCCAGGTCTGCTGACCGGGAAGCGGCCCTTGAGCCGGTGTTGCGGATGCCTGCGTGGAACCGGGCGTATTGGCGCAGGCAGTACATATAATACAAAAGATGAGCAGCGCAACAAGCGAGCAATGCTGTCCCCACAGAGCATATGGAAACAATCTTGTTTGCCTCATAAAAATTGTCCTCTCTCTTTTTCACAGGTCACCTATCCTTCCAAATGTACCACAGACAGGTGATGATGAGATAGAAGGAGATGTTGCAAAAAGGTAGAAATTATGGGAGGGGCTACACAAACAAATACCGATAGTTATATGACCTGCATCTCTTGAAAACCGCCTTGCTACAGGAAAAATCACCGTATCTCTACCCGTAGAAACTACAATTCTTCTGTGGATGTCCCTTTTTACGCTGAAAAGGCAACGTATCCGTATGTGAAGAGGGATGCTGTCCGGTTCTCTAACCGTTGAGGGAGGTACATGTAAACCTATGCAAGCAGTTACAGCTCTTGATGCTCGCCTGAGTACGTTTATCGAACAACACGCGCAAGATACCTTTTACTATCATCAAGCCTGGCTTGCGCTGATTTCCAGGCTCTATGGATACACGACAATGGCCCTTACCACAACCGATGCTGCCGGTCAGTATAGCGGCTTCCTTCCCCTGAGTTCCCTGCAAAGTCCGCTGACGGGACGCCGTCTGGTCGCACTTCCGTTTTCCGATCATGTTCCCCTGTTGGCGACAGATGAGGCCAGCGCCGGTGAACTGGTTGAACGGGCGATTCAACTGGCACAGGAGCGAAAAGTGAAATATCTGGAATTGCGCACAGGCCTTCACCCTGTCCTGGCCGCGCACCCCGCACTGATGGAAAGCAATCTGTACGTGAGCTGGCTCTTACCGCTCGCGGCAGACCCGCAGGTTGTCTGGTCCGGTTTGCGCAAGCCGGTACAGCGTCAGATTAAAAAGTCACAGGGGCATGGCGTGAAGGTCCGCTTTGCACAGCACCTTGCTGATATACAGCATTTCTACCACCTTCATCTCCAGACACGCGGGAAGAAACATGGGATGCCAGCGCAGCCACTCCTGTTTTTCTCTGAGTTGTGGCGGGCTTTTGCGCCGGTCGGTACAATGCAACTGCTGCTGGCCGAATACGAGGGAAAGATCATCGCCAGTATGATCCTGCTCGCATCCGGCTCAACCCTCAGATATGCCTATGGCGCATCCGATGAAGGCTATCTCCATCTCTCCCCCAACAATTTGCTCATGTGGGAAGCGATCGCGTGGGGCTGCACGCACGGCTATCAAAGGCTTGATCTTGGCAGAACCTCGTGTGACAACGAGGGCCTGATGGAGTTCAAGCGCCGCTGGGGAGCGACGCAACAGCCGCTTCCTTACTATTATTATCCGCGCACGGCAGGTCTGACTGCGGCATCCGAGAAGAGTTGGAAATTCCGCCTCCTCACCGGCTGCTGGAAGCGACTCCCGCTACAGATAGCGGGGCCGCTGGGAGGGCGCCTGTATAAGCATCTGGGCTGAGACTAAATCTCGTCTAGCTCACCGGGGAAGTAGCGTAAGAGATTTTGAGCCAGTTCTAAAAGACTCTGTTTGTCCTCCTCTAGCAGGCTGTCTATGGCTGCTCGCTCATCGGTCGGAACGTGCTTCTTGACAAAGTCGGCGATGTACTGATACGCCACTTCTTCAGAACTCTGGTGTTGCTGTTGGACGTAGAGAAGAAGACCTCTCTCAGACTGTAGCTGCATCTGGACACCCTCCACTGCCCTGCGCTGTAGATATCTTATCCAGATAAGGACAAAAGCCAGAGACATCACGCCCAGGGCGAGAACGATGATAGATTTTCTCATTGTGCTGGCAAGATACATGTCTATTCCGTTCTCACCCTTTCACAGCAAGGGGCCTCAGAAGCAGTATTGACTGTTAATCTCCCACCACTATCTGTTCTCTCGCCGTTGCCGCTATCTTTGCCCTTTCCTGTCTGTCTAACGCTTCCTGAGCCATCGCCAGTACGCGCACAACCGCCAGGCCGACCCCGCCATGCGCGCGCGGGCGCTGGCCGGTACGAATTGCCTGGGCAAAATCCTCGCATTCCAACCGCAGGGGTTCTGTCCAGTCAATATAGGGAATGGTTGTTTCCCCGTTGCGGTACGAAACAACCGGGTCTGCATACATATCGGCTCCCTTGTTATAAATCTTGATCATTTCTGCGGGATTGGTGTCGTCATAGATCGCCATACGTAGATCGCCAATCACGGTGACGCGGCGAATTTTGCAGGGATGGAGCCAGCTCACATGGATATGGGCCGCCATGCCATCGGCGAAAGTGAGATCAAGATTAGCTACATCATGCAGATACGAGCGGATATGGGCATGAGCATGCACGTTGACCTGCTCAGGTTCCTTCCCAAGCAAATAGCGCAAAATCGAGATATCGTGGGCTGCGAGGTCCCAGATCACGTTGATATCGGTGCGGAACAGCCCTAAATTTACTCGTTCCGCCTCGACACGGTAGATTCTGCCCAGGTCTCCAGCCTGGATGAGTTTGCGCAATTCGTTTACTGCCGGGTTATACTCGAAGGTGTGTCCAACCATCAGAACGCGCTGCTGCTCTTCCGCCAGAGCGACCAGTTCTTCGGCCTCGGCAACACTCGCCGTCAACGGCTTTTCGACAAGGACATGTTTCCCATGTAACAGGGCCTCTTTCGCCAGTTGATAGTGCGTGCGCACGGGTGTGGCAATGACGACGCCATCAACATTTGAATGAAACACCTGTTTTACCTCCGTCGTCGTGTGTACCCTGGATTGGCCCGGTGTCAGATGTGCTAAACGCTGCGCATCCAGATCCGCAATCATGGTCACGGCGGCGTGCGGCAAAGCATCAATATTGCGCGCGATCTTTGGTCCCCAGTATCCCCAGCCGATAATCCCGAAACGCAGTTTTCTCATGTCCATAAACTCCCCACAGATGTCAGGGCAAGCAAGAAGCCCTTTCTGCCTGCCGCTTATTTTAATGCAGACGACACAACACTTTTCTTCACAGGCATATTGCGTCCTGCTCCCATCGGCCCGGTTGTGCTTATTTCAATGCAGACGACACAACACTTTTCTTCACGGCCTGCACGATGAAAGCCAGTTGCTCATCTGTCAACTCTGGATAGAGAGGCAACGTGACGATACGTTTCGCCGTATCTTCCGTCACCGGCAGCGGCGGCAGAGAGCCATACGGCTGGCAGGCAGGTTGCAGGTGAACAGGGGTGGGATAGTGAATGCCGGTCGCTATCCCCTCCTGCTCCATCAGTTGACGGAAGGTATTGCGCTCTTCTACACGCACTACGTAGTAACAGTAGGCGTGTGATGCCCATGGCTCAACGGCTGGCACGGCCTCAACCACATCTTGCAACTGTTCGCTATAGAAGCGTGCATGCTGCTGGCGGATCGTGTTCCACTGTTCCAGGTAACGCAGTTTGATACGCAGGACAGCCGCCTGCAACTCGTCCAGGCGAGCATTGACTCCCAGCACGGTATGGTGGTAGCGCACGGATGAGCCATGATCGCGCAGAAGCCGGATGTTTTCTGCGAGCTGGCGATTGTTGGTAACACAGATACCGGCTTCACCATAGGCTCCCAGATTTTTACTGTAGTACAGGCTGAAACAGCCAATATCGCCCAGGCCGCCCACGCGCCTCCCTTCAAAGGTAGCTCCATGTGCCTGAGAAGCGTCCTCAATCACGAAGAGTCCATGCCGGTGCGCGAAATCCAGCACCGCCCGCATATCTACGGGATGGCCATATAAATGGACGGGCAGAATAGCGCGAGTACGCGAGGTCAGGGCGGCGTCGAGCTGGCGACAATCCATCAGATAGGTGTCCGGGTGAATATCGACAAACACCGGGGTTGCGCCCGCCAGGGCGATGGCTTCCACAGTGGCGATGAAGGTATTGGAAACCGTAATGACCTCATCGCCTGGCCCGATTCCACAGGCGCGCAGGGCGAGCGCAAGCGCATCAGTACCCGATGATAGTCCGATACCATATTCACACGCGCAATATGCAGCGAACTCTCGTTCAAACGCCAGAACCTGGGGGCCGAGAAAAAGCTGCATCCCCTCCAGCACTTCCTCGAAAGCCGCCATAATCTCAGGTTTGAGCGCCTGGTACTGCGCTCGCAGGTCTACAAGCGGTATGTTCATACGGAACCTTGCTCCTGTTCTGACAGGTAAAGAACACATGCTTCTATGAAACCACGAGGGGAATCTTCCTATGCTTGATGGCATGGTAGATGAACGTCGTCTCATCACCTACTGTAACATCCGCCTGTTTCTGTTCAATGGAAGTAATGGTTAAAAACAGGTACTCTTTCTGCTGGAAAGGTAAAGAAACGCATATTGAACGAGATAAAGGCTTCTTCCCGGCCCCGCGTTTTTTTTCACTACACTTCTCTCTCCCTCTTATCCATCTTTCTACTGTGTTTCAAACCTGAAGTAAACCAGGAGAAAGTATGCTTAAGGACAGAACATGTATTCTGAAATTCCTGACAGTGAAAGGAGATACTGTATGGCCGTTCAATCTGCACCTATGTTGATTGTGAGAAATAACCCTGGCTACCTGCGTGCAAAACGCATACTCGATATCGTGTTTACCCTGCTGATCCTTTTGCCCCTTCTGGTTGTGATGGCTGTGGTCGCCCTGATGATCAAATTCGATTCGGAAGGGCCTGTCTTCTTTCGTCAAAAGCGCATAGGATTGAACGGAGAAGTCTTCACGCTGCTGAAATTTCGCTCTATGTACGTCAATAGCGATGAATCCATCCATCGTGAGGCCGTAGGACAGTACATGAACGGTCAGATGCTCAATGAACATGCAGAGAATGGATCACTCTTCAAGTTAGGGAATGACCCGCGCGTGACCAGGGTTGGTCGCTTTCTGCGCAAAACAAGTATCGATGAATTGCCGCAATTCTTCAATGTACTGCGGGGAGAGATGTCTCTTGTTGGCCCCCGCCCGCCGCTGGATTACGAGGTAGCGAACTACTCTGCGCGTGACTGGCTTCGCCTCTCCGGCAAGCCAGGTCTCACCGGGACATGGCAGGTCTATGGAAGAAGCAAAGTACCTTTCCAGAAAATGGTTGAGATGGATATTGAGTATCTTCAGCAACAGTCCCTCTGGCAAGACCTCAGACTCATTGCGCTGACTCCCGGCGTCATGATTTCGGGGCGAGGGGGAGCATAGAAACCAGAACATGAGAACAAACAACGAAGTGAGCAGTCCTTTGCCTCACTTCGTTGTTTGAGATAGAACAGCAGAGAAGCGTAAGCATCAGGAATGAGAGGAAATTCTTTGCTGACGCTCGTGTGGGTCATGAGGCTCTGATCCCTCCGCAGTACGGCGCACGAGTGTGTAGCCTATACCAGGAACGGTTAAGAGGTAGATGGGATTGGCCGGGTCAGGTTCAATTTTTACTCGTAGATGGTGGATGTGGGCCTTGATTAAATAGGTATCACCCCCGTTGCCCAGACCCCAGACATGCGAGACGATCTGGTCGTGAGTGCAGACATTATTTGCATTGACGGCCAGCAGATGGAGCAATTTGCTTTCTGTTGGCGTGAGACGTAGCGTGTGACCATTGATCTTTACTTCATGGTGGAGCGAATCAATACGAATAGGGCCTACAGTGACGATGGAAGAGGGGCGCTGGCTGAGGGTGGAACGGCCCCTTCTACTGATGGCATTGATACGCGCTAACAGTTGCCCGGGAAAGAAGGGTTTTCTCAGGTAATCATCGACTCCCCCTTCCAGACAACGAATCTCATCCTGCACATCTTTCCCGTCGGTGATGACGAGAACTAATGCATCGTGGATATGACGCATATCCTGGCATAATGCCAGAACATTGGTGTTGCCAAGAACAGTATCGATGATGACCATGTCGGGCTTACGTTCCTCCCATTTGGCCCTCGCCTGCTCTCCGCTATACGCACGATGCACTTCATGCCCGAGCGTCTTGAGCCAGCCCGTAAGCATTTCTACGAGGTTACGATCTGTATCTACAACGAGTAAATTCATAAAACTGCCCCCTGTTGTCTGCGTTTCTCCAACAGCAATGAGAAATACCCTGCAACATTTTGTGAAGGATCGTACTCGAAACAGGAAGACTTCCTGTTTTTAGACAACCTGATACAAGGCCGCCATTGATGCGAACAGGCCCCATTGCCTCACATCGTCTCTACGTAAACGGAAGGATGCAAGATTACTTGCACAGTTTACGCCCCCCCCACAAGCCTCTGGCCTACAGCTCTTGCCGACAGGGTGCGGAAAATTGTTCTTTACTTATCCCAATTGTCCGGTCGGCCAGTAAGCGCACGTCTTAAATCATAAAACTCTTGGATAACCGTATATACTATACCCGATAAATTGACAAATTTCAATGGGTTTACGATGAGAATTTGTGCTGATATTTCACGACTTTAAGCTATGGGTATAGCAAATATTATTCAACATTAAAGCTTAAGTATATGTACTTAATTGTTCTAAAGGTTCTTCAGCCCTTGTTTTATATTGTTGAGATGAACCATTGTAGATGAGAAAGCACGCGAAGATATGTATCTTTGTCCCCAGGTTTAACCGTATCTTAACCAGAATCTGAACCACTTCTGCACCTCCACTTCTTCCAGTAAAGTGAACGCCGGGGAAGCTGAACAGGTCTGATGATCTCTGCATGCTATCGGTGGAAATCGAAATCGGATCGTTAATTGCATGGTTACCAGGATGAGGACCGGCTGGTGTAGTTGTCACCTCTGTCCGGTCACCGCTACCGAGCATATGATGAGTTTATATATGGAGTAAGCATGCAGTAAAGATCAAGATGATGGTATTGCAAATCACATACGATTATGTTATAAACTTAGAGAGGTTTCCAGAAAAGGGATGGAATTTGTGGGAGAAAAGTCAACTATTCTCCCGGAGATACGGTAAGAATGGCCTGTATCCCTTCCTTAACCTCTGGTTAAATACAATTTTTCTGGAACATATTTCACCTTTGCTTTTCCACTGTTGCCACATTCTGTGAATCCGGGGAAAGGTGGTCTGGTAGGAGCGTTGACTTCAGGAGAGGTAGAAGAGAACGGCATAGACAATTTTCGCACAGGCAATCCGGGAAGCAGGGATACATGCTTGTATTCTCATCTGGCGCTTTCACGTTTGCTTGCTTCTCATTCCTGTGAAAAATTGTCGCTCATATAGAGAGGAATAAGGGGGATCGTATGGCTTATACAGGGCCAGAGCAAGAGCAGGTGGGAAAACTCCTGGAAACGGAGACTGCGGCTCTACGGGGGAAATCACTGACGGTGATGGTGGTGGACGATCATGTCTTGATTCGCCAGGCGTTCATTCACATATTGAGTTCACAGTCTGATATAGAGCGTATTATCACGGCACAGGATTATGTCGAAGCCAGGGAGCAGGCGGCGAAGCAGCAGCCGGATATCATCTGGCTGGATATGCATACAGGACGCGTGGACGGTATTGCGGAGATGAGTAACTTACGCAGAATTGTTCCGGCGGCGCGTATCATTGTCCTGGCTGATCTGGAGGATGAGCAGGAGGCCTTTGCCGCCATCATGGCGGGAGCGCAGGGCTATCGCTCGAAGCAAGACCTGGATGAGAGCGATATCACTGCCGCCATTCCGATGATTCGCCGGGGCGAGTTTGTCTTGCGCGCGCCGCTGGCCGCGCGCCTGGTGCAGCGCCTGCGTTCCGCCGCGCTGCCGCTCTGGGGGGCGGAGAACGGTACGCGCTCGCATCCGCTTGTGCGCAACAGCAGATTTAACGGTCTGGCGCAACTGACTGCGCGCGAACGCGAGATTCTCCAGCTTATCAGCCAGGGCTATCGCGATCACGATATCGCGAAGGGGCTGCATATTTCGGAGAAGACGGTCCAGAAGCACGTGCAGAGCATTCTGAGCAAACTCGGCGCGCAGAATCGCACAGAGGCGGCCTATCTCATTCATCAGCAATCTTTGCAGAAGTGAGTGACATCGATCCAGGCAGCGGTTTCCTGCCGCCGCGCAGGCTGACTCTTGCAGTCGGCCTGCGGAGACGGCCTGCTCAACTCCGCCCTGGACGGGTAGGGATAATACCTACCTTTTTTTTCTATTCCTCGGTCACTACCTGCGTATATTTGCGTATGCGCTTCGAGGTGAAACACCGACGAAAAACTTTCGTGCTTTCATGCTTGCTTGTGTCGGGGACACTCGTTAAACTGTTTTATAGAGCATACTTGCAAGATTTCTCGTAATTTCCATCTAAATATGAATTGTACGAAGGATTTTTTATTGCCCTTTACGACCTTGCAACCGGGTCCCGGGGAGCGGGTCGTTTGTCTGGAAGGATAGTTTCATATGAGTGCAGATAATGGATATGCAGGTACTGAAAAAGGCCGTGACGCTTTGCCGGAGGGTGCATGGCCGCGCGTACCGCTAGAGTGGAACGCGACCGCGGTTGACTATCCGGGCGAGCAGGCCGTCCACCGGCTCTTTGAGCAGCAGGTCGAGCGCACGCCTGATGCGATCGCCCTGGTCTATGAGGGACAGCAACTGACCTTTCGCGACCTGAACCGACGAGCGAATCAGCTGGCGCGCCATCTGCGGCGGCTGGGCGTGGGGCCGGAGATACTGGTGGGCGTTGGCCTGGAGCGTTCCCCGGCAATGGTGGTGGGCCTGCTCGGTATTCTCAAAGCGGGCGGGGCTTATGTGCCGCTCGACCCGGCCTATCCTGCCGAACGCCTGGCCTTCATGCTCGCCGATGCCCGACCGGCGGTCTTGCTCACACGGGAGCCGCTGCTGGCGCGCTTTCCCACCTATGAGCAGGTCGTGTGCCTGGACACCGGTTGGTCCGCAATCGCTCGGGAGAGCGATGAAGATACTGACGATGCCGGTGATAGCGGTGGCGACAATCTGCTCTACGCGCTCTACACTTCCGGTTCTACCGGCCAGCCCAAAGGCGTGGCCGGTACGCACCGCGCCTCCATCAACCGCTTTTGCTGGATGTGGACGACCTATCCCTTTGAGCCGGAGGAAGTGTGTTGCCAGAAGACCTCCCTCAGCTTTGTCGACTCCGTCTGGGAGATTTTCGGGCCATTACTGCAAGGCGTTCCTTCGGTTATCATTCCCGACGCGCTGGTGAGAGATCCACAGCAACTGGTCCAGGCGCTGGCCGCGCACCGGGTCACGCGCATTGTGCTGGTGCCATCCCTGCTGCGCGCGCTACTGGAAGCGGCTCCCAACATGCGCGAGCGGCTGCCCGGTCTGAAATACTGGGTCTGTAGCGGTGAGGCGCTGCCTGTTGAACTGGCCCTGCGTTTCCGGGAGAGCATGCCGCAGAGTATTTTGCTCAACCTGTACGGCTCTTCTGAGGTGGCCGCCGATGTGACCTGCTACGATGTGCGGGAGTATCGGCCCTCGCTGGCAAGCGTTCCCATCGGACGCCCGATTGCCAACACGCGTATCTATGTGCTGGATGAACAGATGCAGCCGGTACCCGTCGGCGTACCGGGCGAACTTTATGCCGGGGGAGACGGGCTGGCCCGCGGCTACCTGCGCCGCCCGGCGCTGACGGCGTCCAGGTTCGTGCCTGATCCGTTCAGCGGCGAAGCGGGGGCGCGTCTTTACAAAACGGGAGACCGGGTGCGCTACCTGCCGGATGGTAACATTGAGTATCTGGGACGGCTGGATCACCAGGTGAAGCTGCGCGGCATGCGCGTTGAACTGGGCGAGATCGAAACGGCGTTGCTGCGTCACCCTGCCGTGCGCCAGGTAGTGGTCATGGCGCGCGAGGATGTGCCGGGCGCCACCCACAGGCCACCGGCAAGAGGTGGCCTGGGCGAAATACGGCTGGTCGCCTACATCGTCTTGCGCGAAGAGCAATCTGCCACGCCGGATGACCTGCGCAACCATGCACTGCAATACCTGCCGGATTATATGCTTCCCTCGGCCTTCGTCATGCTGGCAGCGTTGCCCCTGACGCCCAATGGCAAGGTAGACCGCCAGGCATTGCCTGTTCCCGACCAGAGCCGTCCCGCGCTGTCAACACCCTTTGTAGCTCCCCGCAGTCCACTTGAGGAGAGAATCGTGGCCATCTGGTCGGAGCAGTTAGAGGTGGCGCCGGTGGGCATTCACGATAACTTCTTTGCGCTGGGCGGCCATTCGCTGCTGGCTGCGCAGGTGATTGCGCAACTGCGTGCTATCTTCGGGGTAGAAGTGCCTCTACAGGGCTTCCTCGACGCTCCAACAGTGGCCCAACTGGCCGTGCTGCTGGAACAGAGCCAGAAGGACGCGCCGACCCGCAGGTCTCCATTGAAGGCCGTCTCTCGTGGGGCATATCGTATTTCGCAGACAGGAATGATGGGAAGAGAATGAGGATATGACGACAACTGCTATGACCGACGCGACTGCACAGGATGTGTATGCGTTTCCCATGTCCTTTGCTCAGCAGCGTCTCTGGCTGCTCGACCGGCTAAACCCGCAGAGCGCCGCCTACAACCTGTTCTTTACGGCGCGTATCGGCATGCCGTTGAACAGTGCAACCTTTCAGCAGAGCCTTGACGCGCTCATCCGACGCCACGAGATTTTACGCACAATCTTTGGCGTGCGCGACGGCCAGCCGGTGCAACTTGTCCTTCCCGCCATGCCGGTGCCGCTTGCCGTCGTTGATCTACAACACATACCGCAAGAGCGGCGGGAAGGCGAGCTGTTGCGACTGGCAAAGGAGGAGGTGCGGCGTCCCTTTGACCTTGCGCGCGGCCCCCTGCTGCGCCTCACGCTTTTCCAGCTGGAGCCAGCCGTATCTCTCCTGCTGCTGACCGTCCACCATATCGTCTTCGATGGCTGGTCGGCGAGTATCTTCTTTCGCGAACTGGCCGCGCTGTATCAGGCATTTGCCGATAGTTGGCCTGCTGCCCTGCCTGAGTTACCTGTACAGTATGCGGATTTTGCCATCTGGCAGCGCGAGCAGTTGCAGGGAGACGTGCTGGCCGACCATCTCACCTACTGGAAAAAGCAACTGGAAGGCGCGCCCGCCGCGCTGGAACTGCCGACCGACCGACCGCGCCCCGCGTCATCACCCTCACGCGGAGCAACACTGCTTTTCGGGCTGTCCCGCGCGCTGACGGATGCCCTGAAAGCGTTAGGCAGGAGGGAAGGCGTGAGCCTGTTCACCCTGCTGGTCGCCGCTTTCCAGACTCTGCTCTATCGCTATACCGGCCAGGAAGACCTCTTGCTCGGCATCGACGTCGCCGATCGCGGACAGGCGGAGACGGAGGGCCTGATTGGCTTCTTTGTCAACACGCTGGTGCTGCGCGGCAATCTCGCGGGCAATCCAACCTTCCGCGCGCTGCTGGGCCGCGTGCAGAAGAGCCTCTCCGGGGCCTACGCGCATCAAGACCTGCCCATCGAATATCTTGCTAGAGAGCTACAGCCGGAACGCGCAGCCGGGCAGAATCCCTTTTTCCAGGTGATGCTCTCTCTCGACCCGCCCTCTGCTCCCCTCGCTTCCGGCTGGGAAATGACGCTCCTGCCCCTTGAAAGCGGAGCCGCGAAGTTTGATCTCTCGCTGGAAATGCAGGATCGAACGCAGGGCTTGCTGACCTACCTTGAGTACAATACTGATCTGTTCGACGCCACCACCATCGAGCGGCTGACGGGACACTGGCAAACGTTGCTGGAAGGCATTGTTACCGACCCCGATCAGCATATTGCCGACCTGCCTTTGCTGACAGAGGCGCAATGGCGGCAGCAGATGATTACATGGAATGCGACGCAAGCCGTTTACCCCGAACAGCAATGCTTCCAAGAGTTGTTTGAGGCCCAGGTTGAGCGCACGCCGGAGGCGGTGGCCGTAATATGCGAGCGGGCGCAACTGACCTATCGGGAGTTGAATCAGCGCGCCAATCAACTGGCGCGCTACCTGCAGGCGCGCGGCGCGGGGCCGGAGAGCATTGTGCCGCTGCTGGCCGAGCGCGGCATTCCCTTTCTGATGGCCATGCTGGCAATCTTCAAGGCCGGCGCAGCCTACCTGCCGCTTGACCCGCGCCATCCCCCCTTGCGCATCCGGCATATCCTTGAACACAGCCGCGCACGCCTGCTGATGGCTGCGAAGGGCTTTGCGCCGCTGCTCGCTCAGGCGGCGGGCGAGACGGAGGTGGTGTACTTTGAAAACCTGCCTCTCGATGGGACAGAGGCAGAAAATTTGCCTGTCCGCGCTACGCCACGCAACCTGGCCTATGTGATCTATACTTCCGGTTCGACCGGGCTGCCGAAAGGGGCGATGCTGGAGCAGCGCGGCATGCTCAACCATCTTTATGCAAAGATAAGCGCGCTCCAGCTGACTGCCGACGATAGCGTGGCGCAGACGGCCTCGCAGTGCTTTGATATCTCTGTCTGGCAATTTCTTGCCGCGCTGCTGGTTGGCGGGCGCACCCACATCTTTCCCGACCGCGTGGCTCACGATCCCATGCGGCTTCTACAGCAGGTAGAGCAGCATCAGGTATCCATCCTCGAAACGGTGCCGTCCCTGCTGCGGGTGATGCTTGAGTCTATTGAGGGCGGCAGCAGCGCCTATCCGCGTCTGGAGAAGCTGCGCTGGCTGGTTCCCACCGGTGAGGCGTTGCCGCCGGAATTCTGTCGCCGCTGGCTTTCCGTCTACCCCCACATTCCATTGTTGAATGCCTACGGGCCGACCGAGTGTTCCGATGACGTGACACACTATCCGATCTATGCGCCGCTTGCCGATGGGCAGTTACACACACCCATCGGGCGGCCTATCAACAATATCCGACTCTACGTGCTGGATCGGCGGTTGAGGCCGCTGCCGGTGGGCGTCAATGGAGAACTCTATGTGGGCGGCGTCGGCGTTGGCCGGGGCTACCTCAATGATGCGCGGCGCACGGCGGAAGCCTTTGTTCCTGACCCCTTCAGCGACCTGCCTGGCGCGCGGCTCTACAGGACGGGTGACCTGGCGCGCTACCTCGCCGACGGCACTATCGAGTTTCTGGGCCGCGTCGACCATCAGGTGAAGATACGTGGCTATCGTATCGAACTGGGGGAAATCGAATCGCTGCTTCGCCAGCATGCCGACGTGCAGGACGTTATCGTGGTCGTGCGCGAAGATAGCCCCGGCAATAAGGCGCTGGTAGCCTACGTTGTCGCCCCGGATGGCGCAACAGGCGACGAATTGCGCGCCTATTTGAAGAACAAATTGCCTGATTATATGGTCCCTTCAGCCTTTGTGCTGCTGGACGCTCTGCCGCTTACGCCCAACGGTAAGGTAGACCGTCGCGCTCTGCCTGCCCCCGATTACGGCAGGCTCCAGCAAAACGACGATTTCGTCGCGCCGGTTTCGCCGCTGCAACTCCGGCTGGTGCAAATCTGGGAAGAGCTTTTAGAGACGCAACCCATCGGCATTCGCGACAACTTTTTCGATCTGGGCGGCCATTCCCTGCTTGTCGTGCGCCTGTTTGATCGCATCGAGCAGGTGACCGGCAAGAAGCTGGCGCTGGCTGCTCTGCTCGCCGGGCCGACGATTGAGCAACTGGCCGAAGCTCTTGCCCGGATGGATGCAGAGAACGGCGGCGCGCCGACCGGCAGCACGGCAGAGCAGGCCGGGCAGCGCAAACGAGCATCGTCTAAACGCAAGCAATTATTATCGTCGCTCAAGCTGATCCGGGTAAAGCAAAATTAAGGAGGTCATATGAACAATAGCGACAGAGGGGACGGGACAATCTACAGGGTTGTCGTCAATCACGAAGAACAATACTCAATCTGGCCTGTTGAGCGCGAGAACGCGCCCGGCTGGAGAGATGCGGGCAAGAGCGGCACAAGGGAGGAGTGCCTGGCCGCGATTGAGGAGCTGTGGGCGGATATGCGCCCGTTAAGCTTGCGCAGGCAGAGAGAATCTTCCGCGTGAGAGATGACGTATATCTCGCGGAGAAAGTTTTCTGATATATAATATGAGAGGAAATATGATAGTGTATGTGCGTATCAGGAAACTTCTCAGGCATCGTCCTCTCTCAATAGTCGGGTCAATAGTGCAAGACGGTGATCGTTATGGCTGCGTCGAATGTAAAGAATTACCGTTCCTCCAGAAAAGGCTGGATAGCAGTTCTGCTGCTGGCGCTGATTATCGTCTTGCTGGTTGGACTCTGGTTCAGGAATGAAGATGGGGACACGTATACCTTGCCGCGCAATCTCTCCCGCATTGCCTACGGGGTCAATGTGGATATCAGCGCCATGATTGCGGGCAGCGGCTATACCGTGAGGGCGGCAAATGGCGGGGATTTCTTCGATCTGGCCGCTCAACTGGGCATCAATACACTGCGCATTACCGATGTGCGCTGGACGAATAGCGGGAAAATGCGTTCCAGGGGAGTCTGGAACGCGGTATTTCAGGAGGCGGCCAGCCATCACATAAACATCATTTTATTGCTGACGGATAGCAACCACCGTTCGGCGCTGGCGGAGGCGCACATCCTGCTGGGAGACTATGGGCTGGCCCACGCGCCCGCGCTCTGGATGGTCGATCTCAGCAATGAGCCGGATGTGAGCGATGCGCAGGAGATGGACGAGTTGCGCGCGGAGGCGGCCTATGTGCGTCGCGTGGCGCCGAAGGTTCCCGTCACCATTGGAGGCTGGAAAAGCGAGATTGCCGGACAGCCGGGGAAATTTGACTGGCAGGACCCGGCGGATATCCCCAGTCTGATTGATCTGGTGGATGTTGTCTCGCCCCATTTATACGGATTTGAACAGGATGCAGCGCGTGGCATCTCCCCGGCTGAGTCGACGCGGGATTTTCTCTCCGCTGTCCGGCAGCAGGCGCAGAGGAAGCCCATTCTGCTGGAAGAATTCGGCGCGGGCAATGGGCTGGCAACGACGACGCAGGCCGTTCCCACCGGCAGCCCATCCTGGCAGGCCTCAGTCTACCGGGGGGTTCTGCAAGAGGTCACGGCGGAACATAGCCAGGGGGTGATCGGGGCCGTTGCCTGGATTATCGCTCCTCGCCCGGCGCCATCCGATGCCAGTGGCTATCAGGGAGATATGGCCGGCTGGGCTTTTGTCCTCGATCATGGCCAGCGGCTCTTACCGGCGGCGCAGACGTTCTCTGCTGTTGAGCATAGTCAGCAAGATCGGTTGCAAGAGGGCAGCAGTCCCTGAAACAACCCGGTATATCCGGTGAAAAGGGTTGGGCCGAGAAGATGTGGATGAGAAAGGGTGAGGAATGACAGCAGGGCAACATTGTACGCGTGTGATTGAGGTTGACCCCCGAACGGACGTGCGCTGGGGGGAGTTGATGACGAAAGTATCCGCCAGTCTGATGTACCATCCGATCTGGCACGAGGTGATGGAAGAGGCATACGGGTACAGGCCGATTCGTCTGGCCTGTGAGGATGCCGACGGGCGGCTGGCTGGCATCCTGCCCCTTTTCTACCAGCGTGGCTGGCAGTGCGGGCGCGTTCTGCGTTCTATCGCCACCGGGCCGCTTGTCTCTGATGAGCAGGCCAACGCCGCTCTTTTGCGGGCAGCGGTGGAGCGTACTCTGCCCGGTAGTCGCCTGCATCTCAAGCTGACAACGAATGCTGTTGATAACCTTATAGATGGTCTGGTGGGTGTACCGGCATACGAGGTCTATGTGCTGGCTCTACCCGAACGCTTTGAGCTACTGCGTCTGGATTCGACCATTCGGCGGGCCGTCAACAAGGCGGTCAGATCGGGCGTACAGGTGCGCGAGGCGGAGAGCGAAGCCGAGTTGCGCGCCTGGTATCGGCTTTACCTGCAAACCATGCGCAAGCTCACGGTCGCGCCGTACCCGTACCGCTACTATCAGGTGGCGTGGCGGCGGCTGCGCTCGCAGGGGCTGTTGCGCCTCTTGCTGGCCGAGCAGGTTGAGGGCGGCCAGAGGCGGCTGCTGGGCGGCATTCTCCTGCTGCTCTATGGCCAGACGGTCTCTTTTGCTTCCGGCGGCTGGCGCGAGGAAGACCAGGCGCTCAGGGCCAATGATATCCTTCACTGGCATGCTATTCGCGATGCCTGCGCCGCCGGTTTTCGCCACTATGACTTTGGCAATGTCGATCTGGATAATCAGGGCCTTGCTCGCTATAAAAGGAAATGGGGGGCGCGAGCCGTGACGGTCTATGATTACTCCTATCCCATCGTTTCTACCACCACGAACAGTACGGGTGATCTGTCAAGAAACCCGGTGAGGCAACTGGCCCGGCTTGTCTGGCCGCGCGTGCCGCTCAACGCACTCAGCCTGGTGACTCACTGGTACTATGCCCTTCATCTCTACTAGCTGTTCGTGATGGTAGAGCGTCACTGTATTCTGAATCGGCTAAGTTCATCTCTTAGCCTTGAAGGGGGAAGGCCTGCTTCCTCGATCTGACAGCCGTTCAGGTCTCTTTGCAGGCGGAGGTATGATGAAAGCAAAGCAAATTTCTGGACCCCTGGCAGAACAGTCTCCTGTGCGTGTCGTCAAGATTGATCCCCGGACTGATTACCGCTGGGAGAATTTTCTGAAGAGTACGCCTGCCAGCTGGATTTATTACCATCCCATCTGGCTCGAACTGCTCGCGGAGGTCTATGATTACCGACCAATGCATCTGGCCTGCGAGGATGCGAGCGGGCAGGTGGTTGCTATTTTGCCGTTATTTCACCAGCGGGGGCTGCGCAGCGGGCATATGTTCCGTTCTGTCTTCACCGGCCCGCTCGCTCGCGACGAGCAAAGCGAATTTGCGCTGTTGCAGGCAGCCGTTGAGGTGGCGCGCGCCATTCCCGGCGGCCAGCTCCATCTGAAAATGCCCCCGCGTGTGTTCGATCATCCGGTAGACGGTCTGGCCGGAGCAGCGGCGTATGAGACATACCACCTCGCGCTGCCGGCGAGAACAGAATTGTTGCGCCTGGATTCCACCATCAGAAGGGCGGCCAACAAGGCGTTACGACAGGGGGTAACGGTTCGCCGGGCGCAGGGTGAGCGCGATTTGCGCGTCTGGTACGATCTATATGTGCAGACCATGCGCAGGCTGCTTGTGTTGCCCGCTCCCTATCGTCTCTTTGAACTGGCCTGGCGGCGCCTGTCTCCTCACGGCATGCTGCGCCTCCTGCTGGCCGAGCGCGTTGACGCCGGAGAGACGAAGTTGCTGGGCGGCATTCTTCTACTGCTGTGCGGCAAGACGATTTCCTTTGACTCGCTGGGGTGGCGCGAGGAAGATCAAGCCTTGCGCGTCAACGATCTCCTGCACTGGCAGGCTATCCATGATTCATGTGCGGAAGGGCTTCACTGGTACGATCTGGGCGACGTGGCATTAAGCAATGAGGGACTTGCCCGCTATAAAAGAAAGTGGGGGGCGCAATCCCTGCTGATCTATGATTATGCCTCTCCTGCCCACCTGCATGCCGCGAGCAATGGTCATATGCCGTCAAAGCATTCCTCGGCTCGCCTGGTTCAGGCCATCTGGCCGCATTTGCCGATCAGAACGCTGAGGATGCTGGCGCACCTGTATTATACTCTCCATCTCTACTAGCGCCTTTCGTCCTCAGACGCGCTGATAGCTTTTGCTTCCATTCCGGTTGTTTCTCTCTTTCAAGAGCGTATCAAAGAGGGTGTGATAGCCGACGACGGTGTGTTCCCAGGAATGGGGGTCGCTATAGCGTTTTCCACGCTGCACCCCGGCCTGGCGCAGGCCATCCTGTAGCGCGTCCAGGTCTTCCGGTTCGACGAGAATGGCGCCATCATACCCGGCTATCGCCTCACACAGGCCCCCGACTCGCGTTGCCACTATCGGCAGACCACAACTCATGCCGATGTGCAACGGGCCGCTGGCCGAAGAGCGGTGATAGGGAAGGACAAGGGCATCTGCCTGCGCGAAAAAGCAGGCTACTTCCTCATCGCTCACATAGCGATTGACAAAGGTGATGCGCTCGCGATAGCGGCTGCGTTCGATCAGTGTTGCCGGTAGATTCCAGCCTTCCCAGGTTTCGCCGACAACGGTCAGCCAGTAGCCGTCGATCTCGTCTTCAGGCAGCGCGTCAAAGGCTCTGATCAGGTCGTCGAGTCCTTTATACGGGCGAATCAGGCCGAAGAAGAGGAGGTTGCAACATGACGCGGGTATGGCTTCCCGTTGTTCGCCGGAGCAGTGATAATGGTTGTACGGACCATGACCGATCAGGGCAACGGGCCGCTGTCCCAGTTTGTAATGACTGTGCAACAGCTTCTTATCGTATTCAGAGTGGATGACGAAGCCATGCGCCAGGCGCAGCAGGAGAGGGGCGAGAAGGCGTACATACGCCTGCGCGGGCGGCAGTTTTGCCTCTGCCGGGTCGAGTACCTCATGGAACTCAATGATCGTGCGCGTGTCCAGCAGCCGGGCTACGAGGGCGAGCAGGAGATAGGAATGCAATACTGTCCCGCTCCACCACTGGAATATCACCACATCCGGTCGCTCATCGAGCAGCAGGGCCAGCGCGTGCAACATGCCGGGCAGCCAGTACCAGTCGACGCCGTCAAAAACGCGCGCTCGCGAATCATATTTCAGGTGTGTCAGGTTTTTGCCGACTCGTTTCCAGCCGGGGTACAGCCGCGCTGGCAACAACTGTCGCATCAAAATCGCCGACACACGGTGATGGCAGGCCAGCGCGTTTATCAGGTGGAGGGTATAGTAGCTGATGCCGCTCAAAAAACGTGTTCCCGCGCCCACAACGCAGACACGTAGCTCTCTGGTTTCTCTCATCAGAAATTCCTCTCTAAAAGCGTTTTATCGCTGACGGTGCAGATACAGCAGGTAGTCTGCTCCAGCCACCAGGCTTCCCGCCCCTGCCGCGATTAAATAGGCCACACCCTGCCCGGCAATGCCGATTTCTGGCAGCAATATCCACGAGAGTGCGACGGTGATGACCGTCGTGCTGAGGTTGAGCAGGGCGGCGATGTGCAGTCTTCTCTGGACGCGCAGGACGCTGACATAGACACTGGTGATGGCATCGGGGATGGCCGAGAAGGCATCAATTCTCAGCAGCAAGAGGCCGTGTTGCGCGTAACTGGCCCCGAAGACTGAGAGGATGTAGCGACCGGCCAGCAGGCAGATCACAATTTCCGGGGTCAGCATCAGCGCGATGATGCGCACGCTGGAACGGAGTTTCTGCGGCAAATTCTCCGCCGCGTGCGACCCTTCGGCGAACAGGGAGGTGGAGACTGCCGCCGCCCCCATCAGAATGAAGCTGCTCACGCTGGTAGTCGTGTAGTAATACGCATTGTCGGTCGGCGAGAGCCGGATCGAGACCACCACCGGTAGCAGGTAGGCCATAGCAAGGCCGCCGAGGTTGATGAAATAATTGCCTGTCAGCGATGAGAGCATGGCGCGGATTTGCCCGACGATGCTGCGCCCGATAAAAAATCGGTAGGCGCGGCGCAGGCGGGGCAAGAGCAGCAGCATGCCGCCGAGCAGCGCAACGGCCATCGCCAGCACGCCCGACCCGAAGACCGCCAGCGCGCCCACGCCTGCCCCGGCCAGCGCAGGCAGCGCCATCAGAGGAATCTTCATGGCCGAAACGCCTGCGTTGCGTACAAGCATATTCTGCGCGGCCCGCTCGGCCACAAAGACCTGGTCGAGGACGTTGGAAAGAGCGATCAGCAGCACCCCGGCCAGGAAAAAGATGGCATAGTCGAGACGATGGGTAACGATGGCGAACTGCTTTGAGACGAGCGGCAGGGCGATCAGCGTGATGGTTCCGCTCAGCAGGCTGGCCATTGTCACAACGGTCAGCCCGGCGTTCAGCGTCAGCGACCACTCAAATCCAGCTTTGCGCAGGGGCAGCGTCTGGATGAGCGCGGAACCTGCTCCCAGATTGGCGCAGATGGCGGCCAGCGTCATTGCCGAAATCAGCGCCGCTCCCAGCCCGACATCGTAAGCGGAATACAGATGCGCCGCCAGAATCCAGAAGAAATATCCCAGCACCGATGTGACGATGCCTGTCCCTATAATGGAGATGCTGTTACGCAGCAGGGAATGCTCGCGCGCGCGCCGCCACAGCAGGGATGTCAGCGAACGAATCCGCTGAATGAACGTCCCGTCGATGCTCATCGTTTCGTCTTCGGCTTCCAGCAAACCGATTACTTTCCGATAGGCGTCTATGAGGAATTGCGTTTGCATAGTTCGTGGCTTTCTCTCCTGAGAAAGGGAAACGGGGACAGCTATCTTTTGCCTTGACTTTATCTTCAAATTCATGTAGCCAGCCATAGCTCGACGTGACGATAGGGTGTTGTGGGGGTGTTCGGGCGGTAGAGGAGAGCTTCCACCAGAACCGGGCTATTCTGGCCCACTGCAGGTACCGCAAGCGTTGTTTGCCAGTTTTCGCCAACGCGCAGATCAAGCGAAGACCATTGCTTTATCACCTTGCCGCCCATATTTACCACCAGACGATAGTCCATTGCCGTCTTCTCCATGTTTTTGACGCCCAGTTGCACCGAATCTTTTGCATGCACACCGCTTGCCGGGAGCATCCAGAGCTGCGTGAAGCCAGGGTATGGCTGCTGCCCCGCACCGCTAATGGAGAGGGCCAGCGCGCCACCGAGAATGAGCGCCGCCAGCGCCAGCAGCAGCCCCTGACCCGTCGGGAAGCTGTATCTGCTTCCCACCCATTGTGGGTTTGCTGCGTTCTGTCCCTGCCGCCGCAGTAAGACAGCGACGCTGACGACGAGCGTAATCATCCCTGGCAGTGCTATCCAGGAACCTGCGCTCAGGCCATCGGACGTCAGGTTGAGTACGAGGCCGCTCAGAATCACCAGAATCAGGCTGCTGCCCAGGCTAAACGCGACTCGCTCAACGATGTCCTGTGTTTGTCCACTGAAGAGCAGGGCGGAGAGGGCGTAGCCCGGCAGGAAGAATACCAGCGGCAGCGTCAGGATGCGCACTGCTACGTCGTTCGCTGGCACCGTGCAGGCCAGCGTGATGGCAATGCAGGTGAGCGCAATCACCGCGAGCATATCCATTGACCGGTATTTCATGTTTGCCTCCTTGTTGCTTACTGCGGCAGGATGTCCCAGAGGTAGAACTGTCTGACCCAGGCTACGGGCTGAGAGAGCTTCTTCGGGCGTGCGGGCCTGGCGTGCCGCGTTGGCGGGGGGCCAGCCGGTTGCCTGGCGATGCTCTCAACGTTGTAGATGATGATGTCGCCGCTATCAAAAATGCGGCTCACATCCTGCACGCCATCGAATTTTGTCAGCGCGGCCCGGTTGATAGGCGTCGTTGCGGGCTGTAGATTCGCGCTGTTGAAATAGGTACCGATGGCCGGCAGGGCGGTGCTGAGCCGGAGATCGACCACGACATATTGAATATCGTCCTGGCGCAGGATGGCTCTAACGCCTGAGCCGAATTGTGGGGAGAGCAGCACCCAGGATACGGGAACATTCGCGCTTCCGGCGGTCTCGGCCATCTGTTCGCCGAAGGTTGCCATCAGCAGCGTATTGTTGCGGTCGCTGGCGACGATGTGGCCTGGCCCCAGGTAGGCGCTGGCCCACTCGGCGGCGCCGATACCTTCCGGCTCAATGGAACGAGCGTCGGCGCCGACCATATATGGCCCCGGCAGCAAGGACCAGGGCTGGCCGGAGCCTAAGACCATCTGGCCGAAATAGATCATGACGACCACAGCCGCGACCAGCGCCAGTCGCTGCCGTTCTGTTCGCCCTGCTGCACCCGCCAGTGAGACCTGCACGGCTCCGGCGGCCAGGACGAAGGCCAGCGCCACAAACAGAAACTCTTCGGTGCGGTTTGCCAGCTCCGCCCCGCTCTGCGTCAGGTGCAGCAGGAGCGTGACCGGGTAGATCAGCGTCACGCAGCCAGCGGTGAGCGCGAAGGCGTTGGCGCGGTAGCGACGCAAGATGGCGAACAGGCCAAACGGCAGGCCCAGCAGAATGCATATTGCCGAAGTGTAAGCAGCTATGCGCTCCCAGAGTGATGTGCCAGCCGAGGCTGTGTTACTATGGAAGAGCTGCCTGGGCGGCGCTTTGTGGGCGAGAATCTGCGTCACCTGATTCATCGTACTGGCAAGGTTGGGGGCCAGGTACGCGAATGCCTGCCAGTTTGTATAGATCAGCCACAGGATGGTCAGCACACAGGTGACAAGTGCGGCTTCACGCGGCCCCGCCAGCAGGGGCTGTTTCTGCCCCTGTCGCGCTCTCGTCATCTTCCAGAGCAGCAGCGAGACGATGCTCCACAGGCAGAGGAAGGCCAGCAGCGCGAACGAGGTGAGGTGGTGCGTGACGACGACTGCCGCCAGCCCGGCCCAGATGAGCAGCGTCAGGGCCGCCTGCTGGCGAGCGGGAAGGGAGCCGCGGCGCACAATAACGAAGACCACAAAGATGGCGAGCGGCAGCGCCAGCGACTCGTAAGCGAACATGGTATCGAAGAAAACGAAGCCCGGATTTGCGATGTAGAGCAGGGTGGCAAGCCCCGCCAGGCGCGTCGAGCCGCTTAAACGTTCGTAGAGCAGGTAGAGCGAGAGGACAAGCAGCAGCGTTGCCATGCCGATCACCAGCGTTCCCGCCACAAAAATCGAGAGACCGGTCAGGTTGCTCACAGCATTCGTCACGATTTCCAGTCCGGGGTAAAAGGCGCTGATCGGTAGGAGCGGGTTTGGTTGAAAGAGATGATGGCTGGTGGCGATGTCCTGCGCGGAGCGCACGTGCAGAAACTCATCGTAGAAGGTGAAATATAAGGGGTATTGCAGATATTTGGTGAGATAAAAGTTGATCGTCACCACGATGAGCAGGGCGATGCGTTCCTGGCGCGTGGGTTTCGTCGAGAAAAGGCGCAGCGCGACGGGAACGAACAGCAGGAGCAGGCCGCACCAGAAGAGCGGCACCGGCCACTGCAGCGCCGAGAGCCGCCCGCCTTCGTAGGCCAGCGCGACCAGCAATACCCCCAGTGTGCTTATCACGCTGAGCGCGGGGAACCAGCCCCACGTTTGCGCACGCGCAGGCGTTGCCGTTGCTGTCGCGGCGGGCGGCGCGACGGCTTCCTGCACAGGCGCGCTGTGCCAGGCCGCCCATCCGGTTGCGGTCGCCCCGGCGAGGTTTCTGTTATCCATTGATTCCATGTCAGTTGTCATACTTACCACTCACTGCAATTTCACTCTGCCCCTCGCCCCTGCGAGGGGCTTGCTCCAGAAGTTCCCGGTAGACGCGCTCGATGCGGGGAACGACGGCGCTGGCGCGGAAATCGGCCACTTTGCTCAGCGCGGCCTCTCCCATGCGTCGGCGCAGGTCGGGATGCGCCAGCAGCGATTCCATCGCCTGCCGCAGGGCTGCTACATCGCCCGGCTCAACCAGCAGGCCTGTCTCGCCATCGGCTACCAGTTCGGCTATGCCGCCGATGCGAGAGACTATGACCGGGCAGCCGGTTGACATGGCCTCCATAATTACGGTCGGGCTGGATTCTGGCCCCACCGAGGGTAACAGGCCGAGCATGCTGCGCCGCCATGCCGCCATCACCGCCCGACGCGGCCAGTCCTTGAGGATGATAACGTTGGCCGGACAATGTGCGCTGAGCGCGGGCCACTCTGACGTCTCATAGCCAATGAGGACAAGCGGCGGCGCATCCCTCAGCCCGGCATAGGCGCGCAGCAAGATATCCATCCCCTTTTGCCGCTGGAAGGCGCCGACGAAGAGCAGGTAATCGCCGGACGGTAGCTGCGCCGTATACGGCTCTATATCGTCCTCTGCCTCTGGCGCGCCGATATCGTCGGAGATGAAGTTCTGTACAACCTGAAACGGCAGGTCGCTGCCCACCAGTTGATTGTCGATAGCGACCGCCCGGCTCACCGGCAGGAACATATCGACGAGACCGCGCCGCGTGAGGCTTATCATGCGGTAGCTGACGATGGTTGGTATGCCCTTTGCTAACCCGTAATGCTGCGCAGCACACCCCAGACATTTCAGCGGCCCCGGCCCTGTGCAGGCGGCGTCGCGGTACAGAAGCGTAGTCTTGACGCATGTCAGCCCGTGATTGTGCAAGGTCATGATGAGCCGCGCCCCGCTGCTGGCTTTGAGCGGCAGGAATGAGTAGACCAGCCAGTTGTGGGCATGCACAATCTCTGGCTTTTCCTGCCTGCTGATGCGGCGCAGCGCCAGCATCGCTTCCGGGTCGGGAAAAGGAGGTGCATACTGGCGTCCACTGTCGCTGAAGACCCCCGGCACGCGCCGCAGCGAGGAGCGAATGCGATAGACGCGCACCCCCTGATCTAGCTCAAATTCGGTTTGCCCCCGGTGCAGCAGTGTGGCTACCGCTACCTCGTGTCCGCGCGCCGCGAGTTCCACGCTGAGGGAGCGGGCATGGATTGCCCCTCCACCGATAATGGGCGGGTAGAACTGTGAAAGCATCAGGATGCGCATAGTGCCGGTACTCCCTCAACGATACTGTAATAGAGGTCTAAGAGGCGGGAAGCGCAGGCGTCCCATGTGGGTAATTCGACGCTCGCCGGTACCAGTGGCTGGCGTAGCTGGCCGATGATGGCTTCCGCCACTTCGTGCGGCGTGCTATTAAGGGGAATGGCGCGCGCCAGCCTCCTGTCGGCAAACTCTCGCAGGGCGGCTGTCCCTGTCACCAGCACCGGGCGTCTGAGCGCAAGGGCTTCCAGAACGGCGATGCCCTGCGATTCGTGTTCGCTCAGTAATGCGACCAGGCCGGCACGGGCAATCAGTGCGGCCATGCTGCCGCGATCTGCGGGCGGCACGGGTTCGATTTCTACGCGCTCTGCAACGCCAAGCTGCGCCGCCATTTTCTGTAACGTGGGCCTGTAAGGGCCTGTCCCGGCGATACGCAGCCGCGCATCGGGTACCTCCTTCAATACCTCTGGCATGGCTGCGATCAGTCGCTGGTGTCCTTTGTAGCGTTCCAGCCGCCCGACAGAGACGATGAGCGGCCCCGTCTCTGCCTGCCCGCTGCGTATGCGCAGCGGCTCTCTCGTTTCAGGCAGGTGCGCCCCGTTGGGGATGACCACAAATTGCCCGGCTGGCAGGCGCAAATGCTCGCGGAAGAAATCGGCCTCGAACTGCGAGACGGCGACCAGTTTGCGGGCGTGTTTGACCAGCGGGCGCAGCATCTGCCAGTGGAGCCTGCGCAGCGCCTTGCGCAGGCGCGTGACATCTCCACCGCTATGGAAAGAAAGGATAAAGGGTGTCTGTGTCCGCCGAGCCGCCAGCATCGCCAGTGGCGGCACCAGGTTGTGATACCCCTGGCAGTGGATAATATCCCATTGCCCGTGCGTGATAGCGGTGTAGATATCGGGCGCGAAGTAATAATCTCTGTTCCCCGGCCATGCTGGCACGCGACGAATCAGCATGCCTTCGCACCGTTCGACGGGCGGCAGACGCCTGCTGATATCCGTCGTCAGAATCGTAACCTCGACCCCGGCGCGGGCGAAACGTCGTCCCACCTCGTGGACATGCGTCTCAAGCCCTCCACTGTAGGGGAAATAGCTTGCGGCCACCAGCAGCAGGCGTAACGGGTTGATTGCGTTGAACATCCTTCAACCTCACTTCCTATCCATTCCATCCGCTTCCACGCTATACGATACTGGATTGCTGGTAATGCCAGCAGGACAGGTCGCGCTTCAGCAAGTCAGCTAATTGCTCTACATCCCTGGCGAAACAGGTTTTGAGCAATGCCCGCAGCCCGGCATCCAGCCCGACCCGCTCGATCGACATACCGATCAGCTTGCTGGCCCACGCCATACGCAGGTTGAGGGGAACGAACTCCTTGAGACGTTTCTCCAGCGGGCCGGGGTTGAACATGAATCTGTCGAGGACGTTATAGAGCCTGCGCGACTTCGGCGACCCGGAGATGTTATAGTGCACAGATGTGTCGATGCTGATATCTTGCCTTACCCCGAGAAAGGCGAAGATGTCGCGCAACGCCTGCTCTGGCTGCGCGTAAAATTCTTCATACAACAGCACCTTCACCTGCTGCCAGCCAAAGACATCCAGATAGTGTTTGACCTGCCGGTAATACAGGCTCAGTTCCGTATACCACCACATTGGCTCAAAGTCTTTTTCCTTGCGCTCTTTCTCCCGTTGCAGCCCTTCCTCCAGGCTTGCCGTCTCTCGACCGTCGCGCACCAGCATCATGTAGGCGCTGTAGGTTCGCTCTACCGGCTCGCGCAGGATAATGAGTATTTTCGCATCGGGAACGGCCTGCTTGATGCACAGCGCGGCCTCTGGATAGCAGAGATAGAAGGCCGATGCCTCCCCGGCTATCTTCGCCCCGTGCGTATCGGCGAAGAGGCGTGCGTACTGCTCCGCGTCGCGTATCAACAGCGCGTTGAGCCGCTCGTCGCCCGGCCCTGTGAAACGGGGGGGAAGCGCGTCTCCAGCAAAAAAGTGGGTTTCTTTCCTGTGCGTTATATAAATCTCTGGATGCTGACTGAGATACAGGTCAAGCGAGGTTGTGCCGGACCTTGCGGCGCCGACAATGAAAAAATCAGGCATCATAACAGGTAAACTCCTATCTTAAATCGCTTACGCGGCTTGCTGATATGTCGTGTGGCGGTTGCCCCGGAGCCTTCCATACGCCGTCCGCATACTCTGGCGCAGGCGAGCGCGTATCCGCTGGATGGAAGATGCAATCAGCGGACCGTGGCCGGCGAGCGCGAGCGCGAAATCGTGCAGGCTCGCATCCGGTTTGATCGCCAGGCGGGTTATGGTATAGGGATTATCACGCGGCGAACTCAAGGCCCGATTGATGGCACAGGCCGAGGTGAAACCGGTCTCCTGTACCAGCCGCCGCACCTGAGCGTTGTAGTAGCCAAATGGATAGGCAAAGCTGGGAACGCTCCGCTCAAGATGCTCTTCCAGCAGGTCTTTCGAGCGCGCAATTTCGTCGCGCGCGACCGCAGGCGGGAGCATATCCAGCGCAGGGTGCGTATGGGTATGCGCGCCGCATTCAATGCCACCGGCGCTGATCTCGGCGAGTTGTTCCCAGGAGAGCATAGGCCGCGCCTCTTCGCCCATATCCTCTAGCCAGCGACTCGTGCCGCCGACGAAACCGGTCACAACGTAGAGCGTCGCGCTAAAGCCATGTCGTCTCAGAGCGGGCCATGCATGCGTGTAAAAGTCCGCGAATCCATCATCAAAAGTCAGGATCACCGGGCGTTCTGGTAATCCATGACCACCCTGTGCCAGAGTCAATTGTGTGATCGTAAGAGAGGTATAGTTATGCTGCTCTAAGTAAGAAAGTTGCTCTTCAAACATATCTGGTGGAATAATACACGGCGTAAAGCGCGGACTGGCATGGCTGGAGATGCTATGATACATGAGAACCGGTATCTTCATTGTACGGTTCCAATCTGCTCTGGGATAACCAGCCCGTCCCAGCCCTGCTTCTCTTGCGCGTGAGCCATTCTTACCGTGCGCACGACGGAATGGCCGTTTGCCCACTCCTTCACAATCATCTTCAAGACTCGCCAGCCGTCGCGGAAGGTGCGGAAATTGCTGGCGCCGTGAATACGGGCATGTTCATAGCTGGGGACTTCCGCGATCTCCAGATTGGCCTTACAGATGCGCAGGTGGAGCTGTGCTTCCACCTCGAATCCGTTGCAGTCGATCTCGAAGTAATCGAGGCAGCTTTTCCAGAAAGCGTTGAAGCCACAGAACATGTCGGTGAAGCGCACACCGAACAGCCGGTTCGTAATCGAAATAAGGACCAGGCTGCCGAGCCTGCGCAGCGGGGTAATATCGGCGCTGCCTCCGTCACCGATGAAGCGCGAACCCTTTGCGAGATAGGCCCCGGCCTGCAATGCCTGGATAAAGCGGGGTATTTCCTTCGGATCGCTTGACCCATCGGCGTCCATCATCACAATGATGTCGCCGGTCGCCGCCCTGAAGCCGGTTTGCAATGCGGCCCCTTTCCCGCGCCCGCGCTCAGTATCCACGATATGAATGGCAGGCAACAGCTTGCGCGCAACCTCGACCGTCTCATCGGTCGAATGATCGTTGACCAGAATGACCTCGTGCAGTGACTCCGGCAGATGTGGCAACACATAGTGGAGATTTCGCGCCTCGTTATGGGCTGGAATGACGATACTGATGCGCACGCCTGAATGCTCGATACGTTGAGACTCAGGATGTTCAGATACAGGCACTACCATGATTTTTGTCCCTCCGTTCCTGAAAGCGTTGACTGCTGATTGCATTGTGAGAAGTGGTGGATAGAAATTATTCAACCTGGCAAAACTATAGCACGATGAGCGGGTACGCACATTGAGAAAAGTGCGAAACTTTTTGCCGGGTACCATTTCGCAGAGAAGGAAGAGAAATATATGCATGCTTCTCTCCCTCGATACCGGAAAAGACGTAAGTAAATAGTCCGCGCTGTATTTCGTCATACAGCACGAACTGATGGAGGAAAATTACGTACTCTTTTCTCTGCTTGTTATATCGCCCTGCTGATGCTAGGCTTTTGCCAGTCTCTTTCAAGCGTCAGAGCGAATGCCGTGTGGAGAGATTTCTTCTTCTCTCCGAGAGCATATAAGCCAGGTGACTGATGAGCTGATATCAAGACAGGGCCTGTAAATAGATGGATGGTAGAGAGGAGCTACGTATGGAGACTCTCCTGATGGATAGCGAGAGCATGGCGGAACTAACGACCGCGCGGTTGCAGGAACTGGTCGGCCAGATCGGCAATACCCCGCTGGAGCCGATTGTTATGGTGATTGACGGCAGGATGAGGCGGGTGCATCTCAAGCTGGAAGGGGTGAACCCCGCCGGTTCGGTGAAAGATAGGACCGGCTATGCGCTGGTAGAGGATCTGGAAGTGCGCGGCCTCCTGCGCGCAGGCTCAATTGTGGTTGAGTCGACTTCTGGCAATCTCGGCGTCGCCCTGGCCTTTGTCTGCCGGGCGAAGGGCTATGCTTTTCTTGCCGTTGTTGACCCGAAGACGACGCAGGAAAATCTGGCGAAAATGCGGGCGCTGGGGGCCGTGATCGATCTGGTGGATACGCCTGATGCCAGTGGCAGCTATCTCCTCTCTCGCCTTGCCCGCGTGAAGGAGTTGTGCGATCGTTCCGATGAGTATGCCTGGACCGACCAGTACGCAAATGCCGCCAATCCGCGTATTCACTATGCCACGACGGGGCCGGAAATCTACCGTCAGATGGATGGCAGGGTGGATGCCGTTTTTGTGGCCGTCTCGACCGGGGGAACGCTGGCCGGGATTGGCCGCTATTTCCGCGAAGTCAGCCCGCGCACATGCATCATTGGCGTTGACGCGCATGGGTCGGTCATCTTCGGCACGCCGCCGGGGCCGCGCAGGCTAACGGGCATCGGCTCCTCGCGCCGGTCGAACTTTCTCTATCCTGAACTGTACGATACGCACATGCTGGTCGGAGATGAAGAGGCTTTTGCCTTCTGCCACGTTCTGGCTGCTGCCACCGGCCTCAAAGTTGGCGGCTCCAGTGGGGCTGTGCTATCGGCTTGCGCGCGCTACCTGCAGGCCCACCCGGAGGTAGAACACGTGGTGTGCGTGTGCGCCGACTGCGGAGAAAATTATGCCTCTTCGATCTTCAATGCTACGTGGCTGCGCCAGCACGGCATCACGTTTTTGCCGCGTCATCTCGCTTCGGTACAGGATATCCGGCGTGTCATGTCTCGCTACCGGTAATGCGATGGATGTGTTTTGATAAGGGAGGATACCATGACTTTTCAGACCGCTGATCGGATACTCTACCTTTGCCGACAGGAGGTCGAGCGCGCCTGCCGGGAGATTGACAGCGTGGCCGTGATACGTGAGGTGTTCAGGCTGCACAGCGCGGGCGAAACGATTTTGCCGGATGAAGCCTATCTGGGCTGGAGCAATGACGAGGGGGAGAGCGTGCGCAGCCTCAACATGCCCGGCTATGTTGGCGGCTCCCTGCGGGCGGCGGGAACCAAGATCATCAACGGCAATATCGCCAATCCCCGGCGCGGGTTGCCGCGCGCCAGCGGGCTGACGATCCTGTATGATAGCGTCTCTGTGCGCCCGGTGTGCATCATGGAGGGCGCGTATATCTCAAGCCTGCGCACTGCCAGCGTTACGGCGCTGGCAGCGGAATTGCTTCAGGGGGAGAATATTACCTGCCTGGCCATCATTGGCGCTGGCGTGCTGGCCCGCGCCCACATCACCTTGTTGACCGAACGGCTTCCCCATCTGCGTCACATCCGTATATTCGACGTGGAAGGCGAGCGCGTCGCGGCCCTGCAACGCGAGCTTGCGCCTGTGCTGACAGCGAAGCGGGTAGAGCTGCAGCCGGTGGCAACGGCTGAAGAGGCCATTCGCCCGGCGCAGCTCATCGTTCCCGTGACCACTACCACCACCGGCTACATCCAGCACGACTGGCTGCAACCCGGCTCCGTGCTGGTTAACATCTCGCTGGACGATCCCCTGCCGGAGGTTGTTCTCAAAGCCGATGTGGTGATTGTCGACGACTGGACCCTTGTCAGGAACGATCCCCGGCGCCTGATAGGCAGAATGTACCGCGAGGGCAAGGTGACAGGCCCGGACGACCCGCTTGAGGCGGGCAAGAGACGTATCGACGCGCAACTGGGGGAGATCGTTGACGGCAGCAAGCCAGGACGGCGCGGCCCACAGGATATCATTCTGGTCAATCCTTTCGGGCTGGCTATTGAGGATGTCGGACTGGCCGCCTGTATCTATTGGGCTGCGCGTGATTCTGGTGCCGGTGTATGGCTGGAACGCTAAAGCGAGGTTGGTGAGGATGGAGTTGCAGGGCGACCAGCAGGCTCGCCCCGGCCCTCGCCAACTCGCTCCTTGCCGCTGAACCGCGCTGGAAGGGGAGGAAAATTACGTACCTGTTTCTCCGGTTGTGAAGCAGGGGGCGGTGATGCTACATTGCTGATAGGACAATGAACGACGGGGGAATATGATGCTAGCGTATCCATTACAACGGCAGCGGCACGCGACTGCGGCACGCGAGCGGCTTCTGAGTCGGCTCGAAGAGTTTCTCTATCGCCTGCTCATCGTGCCGCTGGTCGCTTTCCTGCCCGCGCCGCTGGCCTATGGTATCGCCTGCCTGCGTGGTGACTGGTGCTGCCGCCTGAACGCCTCGCTGCGCGCCCGCATTATTGACAATCTCGCGGCTGTCCTGGGCGATCAGTTGAGTGCGGCAGAGCGGCGGCAGGTCGCTCGCGATTACTTCCGGCGGCGTTCCTGCGAGGCGGTGGACGTGATGCGCCTGGCCGGGAAGGGGCGCGCGCTGGCCCCTCTGATAGAGATACGGGGCCTGGAACATATCGAGGCGGCGCTGGCTGCCGGGAAGGGGGCCATGCTCTGTAGCGCGCACACTGGCTCCTTTAACGTGTGTTTTTCGCTCATCGGCGCTCGTGGCTTTCCCATTACCGTCGTGGGCGATTGGAGGTCGCATTTCGCCGCGCACATGTCGCCCTTGCAACGCTTTCTCTGGCGACTGATCCACGAGAGACCGCTGGCGCGCCACCGTCACAGGCCGAATATCGAGCCTGAGATGGACAGGTTCGGAGCTGCCATGCGTATGGTAGACCTCTTGCGCGCCAACGAGGTGATCGCTCTGGGCATTGAGACGCCGGTCGCGCCGGAGGATCGCGCCCGGGCCATTTCCGTAGCATTTCTGGGACAGCGCATGCTGCTCTTGCCGGGCTGCACAGATGTGGCGCGGCTGGCCGATTCCCCGCTGCTGCTGCTGCTCGTGCGCCGTCTGCCCGACTGGCGACATCAGGTGCTGGAGATCTCACCGCCGGTTGCGCAGGATGAAGATAGCACCGCTACGTTCAGGCGATGTATTGCCGTACTGGAAACGTCTGTGCGGCAGCAACTGGCTGCCTGGGACTGGTGGGCGGATATAGAGGGCCTGCTTGAGACGGCATGAAGGATTACTTGAGGCAATGTGGAGGTGAAAGAGATGAAAGATAGCGGCTTTACGCTCTGGTTTACCGGCCTTTCGGGCGCCGGCAAAAGCACGCTTGCCAGAACCGTCGAGCGGCGCCTGAAGATGCTTGATCGTCGGGTTGAGGTGCTGGATGGCGATATCGTGCGCACACACCTGAGCAAGGGCCTGGGCTTCAGCCGCGAGGACCGTGATACCAATATCAAGCGCATCGCCTTCGTCTGCGGCCTGCTGGCGCGCAATGGCGTGGTGAGCATTGCCGCCGCTATTTCGCCCTATCGCGAGGCCCGTGAGTGGGCGCGCAAAGAGATCGGCGATTTTGTGGAAGTCTATGTCAAATGCCCCCTCACCGTCTGCCGTCAGCGCGACGTGAAGGGCCTCTACCGGCTGGTCGACGAAGGGAAGCTCAAAGGCTTTACCGGCGTGGATGATCCCTACGAGGAACCGGAGCAGCCCGACCTGGTAGTCGAGACCGATAAAGAGACCATTGAGCAGAGTGCCGGTCGCATTTTCGCCCGGCTTGAGGAACTGGGTTATCTTACGCCGGAGGAGGTCTATGAAGACGCCGGTATGCTGAGAGAGCAACTGACGTCATGGGGCTATCTCTAAGCTGTAGAAATTGTACTTGCTTCCCGGTGTCGTTGTGAGGGCGCAGTGGCGCTCAGCATGGCGTGTGGAAGTGGGCTAATGATGCTAGCCAGGAGCAAGATATGGGTGTAGCCTTCGGTACGCTTTTCGTGGTCGTCGAACTTATCCTTATTTCCCTCACTATCTTCGTGATCCTGCGGGCCGGGTTCTTGCGTTTGAGCAGCGCCGTCGGGATTGCCAGAGACGGTTTTCCGCCGGGCAAAGCTGTTCCAACCTGGAGCCTGCCGGATATCGATGGGCGTCTGCGAGTGACGCCTGCCGGAGATCACTGGCAAATGCTCGTCTTCGTCAATCGCTCGCTGGAGGCGTTTCCTGAGGTGGTCAGTGGCATGCACTATCTGGCGGGGAGCGCGCGGGAACTGGAGGTACTGGTCATTTCCCAGGATAGCGCGGAAGATTGCCGGGCAACCGTTCAGCAACTGGACCTTCAGGTGCCGGTCGTGCCGGTCGAGCCTGCGTTTTATGATCGTTTTCGCGTGCATGTAATGCCTTTTGCCTTCTTTGTGGATCCGCGTGGCGTTGTGCGCCGGGTCGGGCTAATCAATACGGAGGCGCAGATCACTCTGGCATGGCGCATGGCGCGGGCGTCGCAGCGTACTGTTGAAGTATCGGAGGTGATGTAAGATGCTTCAGGTGTTGCTGTTCGCGGGCCGGGCGGTGCTGGCAGCCGTGCTGGTGGCGGCTGGCGCGGCCAAGCTGGCCGATGTCCAGAGCTTTGTCGCCACCGTGCGCGGACTGGGCCTGCCGGTTCGCCAGGAGCCATTGCTGCGCGGGCTGGCCCTGCTGGTGCCTCTCGTCGAACTGGCGCTGGGAGTCGGCCTCGCCAGCGGTCTCTGGCCCACCGTCATCAACGGCCTCGCCTCTCTCTTTATGCTCGCGCTCAGCGTGGTAGTTATCATCGCGTTACGCAAGAAGCTCACCGTTTCGTGTCGCTGTTTCGGCATGTTGAGTGATTCGCAGTTTAGCGGCAAAGGACTGGTGCGCAGCCTGCTGCTGACGCTGCTCGCGCTGGCAATTTTCCTGGGCGGCATGGTCTATTCGCTCTCCTTTGCCGCCTCCCCGTTTGCCGTTGTGCTGCTGGTCGCCGGTTTCCTGCTCTTTGCCCTGGTGGCGGGACAGGCCGCGAAGTCAATCGCAGTAATTAAAGAGAGGATGATTTAAGGAGGTTTACGTTTATGGCGGACATTACGCTGCCCGTATGGTTGTTTGTCAGCCAGTGGGTGTTGCTCTTTGCGCTGGGTTTTCTCATCATAATGATGTATCGTCAGGTAGCATATCTGGAGCAGGTGAAAGATCACGGGGCCGAACGCAACGGCCTGCCGGTCGGTGAGAAGGCCCCCTCTTTCGACTACACGCCTGTCAACCGGGGGGCATCCGGGCCGGTGCGTTTCCTGCCGGAAGGGAAATGGTCCCTGCTGATTTTTGCCGACCCCGGCTGTGTGAGTTGCCAGCAGGCCCTGCTCGCGCTTGAGCGCCTGCTGCCGCATTTCACGCCGTCCATGCAGGTTCTCGTGGCTACCAGCGCCGAGTCGGCCTTGATTGCCGCCTCTGACGCCTTCCGGCATGCCTCGGTTGAAATTGGCCGCGTAGCGGCCAGCGTCTCGACACGGCTCTACAGCACGTCCATCACGCCGTTCGCGTTCTTGATTGATCCAGAAGGGGTGACACGCGCGAAAGGAGCAGTGACGGACGAATCTTCTCTGCGAAAAGTAGTGCGCCAGGGAGATCAAAAACCGGTGAATGTAGCGTTTACCGTTTCTTGAAGAGACGGGAAAGTTCAGAAAAACAGTATCAATCAGGAAAGGGGAATATTTCCATGTTAGAAGAGTTTGATAAGCGCGTTAGCATCTGGTCAGAGTCGTTTGCGCGCAAATTCAATCGGCGTAAAGTCATTGGCGGAGCGGTTAAAGGGGTGGTGGCATCGATAGCAGCAGCCACAGTTGGGCAACTTGCCAACCTTGGAGAAGCATTTGCCGCCACATGTACCTGTGACGAGAACTGGACACAGGGCCATCCCTGCGGCTACTGGGGCTATCCCTGTCCGCATAACACTTCGTACACCGACCCCTGTCCCGCGAAGATGCGAATCTGTACTATTAACGATAGCACACATGGCTGCGGCGGCTGGTGTGACTACAGCAGCGGCCACTGGGTTTCATGTAGCGGTCTGGGCAGTAGCGGCAAGGGGTACAAGCTGTGCTGGGACTGCACGCTCAAGGCGAACCCCTGCCATCCCAAGTGTTCGTGTCTGAGCGGTTGTTTTGGCTGTTAAATTCCATCGTTTTTAATTTTTAAAGAGGAGCAGCAGAGAGGGAGGAGTGTGAGCAGTGATTGAGGCGCGGGTAGCGGGGCGATCGCTTCGTCTGTTTCTGGTGGGGTGTATGCTCACCGGTGGTTTTGTAGCAGGGGCGCTGCTGCTCCAGCGGGGGAACTTCAGCGCGGCCATCGCCGTGTTTGCCGTTGCTCTGGCGGCCCTCGTTGGGGCCGGGAAACTGGCCTCGCCTTGAGGATTTAACGCGGCTACTACCGCCGCGTTATCCTCCGGGCGAGGATACTGGTTCAGCGCAGCGTTCTATATTGCTGCCTATATGCTCCCGGCGGCGCTTGTCTGGGGCCTGCTCGGCCTGGCGCTCAGCCCTCTTGCCAGCGTTCCCTTCCTGCTGCCCCTGCTGGCGCTGGTCTATGCCCTCTGGTTCGGCGCACGTGAGACGCTGGGGTTGCACCGGCGGCTGCTCGGCCTCGTCTGGCAGGTGCCTGCAAGCTGGGTCAGAGGACGCCCGGCGGTGGCGCGAGCGTTCATCTGGGGCGTCACCCTGGGGCCGGGGCTGGTGACGAAGAATCCCTATGCCGGTATGTGGCTGCTGCCCTTGCTGGTCGCGTTGCTCGCCCTCAGTCATTCCCTGTTCGCGACGGTGGTTGTGGGCGTGGCCGTCGGTTCCGCGCACGCTATGGCGCGGGCCATCGGCGTGCTGCGCAACCGTAAATGTATCGCTGTAGATGCCAGCGCGCATGTGAAAATATTGCAGTCCCAGGAACGCTGGCAATACCTCGATGGCCTGGCGTTGCTTCTGGCAGCAGGCGCGCTGGGGGCATACACCCTCTTCCTGTTCGGCCTTCATTTCTAAATTCTCTCCCCGTCTTGCCTTCATGCTATTCCGTAGCTACTCTGGCTAATAAGGAAATACCCAATTTTCCTGATGCTAAAACACGCCATTTTCTGTATAATGGGGAACCTGAAGTACTGCAAGCAGGGGAATGACGCTGCTTTTTTGTATAATCAGGGAACACACGACTGGTAGTGGGCTACCAGAGGAGGAGTGCGCGGCATGTACAGGGCTAACAGGGTTGGCAGAAGTATGAAGGTTCTTATTCTGGCCGTAATTGTTGCCATTCTTTTCATTTACCGGGAGAGGCAGGTACAACGCGCGCTCGCCCTTGAGGCTGCCCGCGAAAGAACGCAGGCCGGGCAGGCCCTTGTTCGCTACGTTCAGTTGCGGCGTCGCTGTTCAGAAGAGGCCGCTTATGAGCGTATTGCCGCCTTTGTCAAAAACCATACCACCCTCGCTGAACACCCCGTGATTGATCGCTTACTCACCAACGATCGGCAGCGGCTGTTAGAACTTGCGCAAAACATT
This sequence comes from Chloroflexota bacterium, assembly GCA_902810755.1. The sequence goes on along the minus strand of CADDYT010000047.1, from coordinate 4,723 downwards.
CTCAGGCGCTATCCTGACGAGATAGATGAGATTTAAGCCAGTGTTCTCATCAGGGCAGGTCGGCAACTGAGGACCTGGTGGCTCGCCACGCGGAACGGCTTCGATTTTTCTAGCATTGAACCGAAAGGCATATTTATATTCAGGGTCTCTGTACAATTTTGCAATGGCAGAGTATAATACTATAATCATCACTATACTGATGAACTATGCCACTGTGATTGTATTGGAGGACGATCTATGGGAAATTGCCCGGTTTGTGGCGCATCGGCACGTCCACAGGCGCGCTTCTGTAGTAAGTGTGGAAGCCCGTTAGTGACCGGCGCTGGAATTACCCCGCCCCCTCCTCTGCCTTCTCAACAGAATATGCGCCAGCCAGCGGGGTCGGTGCATTCGGGGTCGCTGGCTTCGCCTTTATCTGGGCCGGAAGCGATGCAGGTGCAGGCAAAAGCGCCGCCTGTGGAGGAAGAGAGAGAGGAAACTATTGTGGGAGGGGAGGTAGAGGTGGAGAAGGTGGTGGAGGCGGATAGCGTGCCTGTTCTGTCGGCTGTCCAGGCGGAAACGCTCCCTTTGAGCCTGGACGGAGGCACGGATACAGGCGATACAGACATGGTTGTTGCGGAAAAAGAGGTTCCTCCGGCAGACATGCCCGCGCAGCCGCTTATTCCGACTGTGGAGGTTGCAGCTAGCAGCGAAGAGAGTGCATCAGCGGCGCTCGTACAACCGCCTGTTCCGATTGTGGAGACCATCAGCGGCAACGAAGAGCGTGTGGAGGAGCGCAAACCGCCTGTCGTGGGCAGGTCGGCTGTCGTAGAGCAGCGTTTCGTGATTGCTGAGAAGCTGCTTGCCTGTGTTCCCTTCGCGCAATCGGAACATCGTGAGAGGAACAAAAACGCGATTGAAAGGCTGATTCGCCTCTCCTTGCCCATCAGCGATACAGCCTGGGGCCAGATGGCATATATCGCCGGAATATATGGCTCTCTGATGGGCGGTAATGTTCTCAACACAGAGCAGAAGCTTGAACTCTGGCAGGTGTTGTTGTGGGCGATCCAGTATGAATATTACTTCCGTCTGCAACAATTTGTGGAACGCTTTTCCCGGGTTGCCGTCTTCCTGCACATGTGCAACGCGGATAAAGCTTTGCAGGCAGTTGCATGCAAGGACCTGGAAATCATCCTGCCGCAATTTGATAAGTCGCACCTCAAGAGCGCGCGTGAGGCTATAGAAAAACATCCGGCTTCCCAGGCCATTACATCCTTGAAGCAATTACTTGATCGCTTCATTGAGAGAGAGGAGCCCCGACCAATCATTGCGGCGCTGGAACGGCTCTGGAATCGGCTTGACCGCAGCAGGGAGAAGCAGAACAGGGACACCATCGAGGAAGCTCGCCAGGATGGTTTGACCCCTGCGGTCACTGCGCGGCTGGTAGTGATGTCGGTCTTTGTATGCAAGAACTTCCTTGAGCATGCCCCATCAACTGCCAATGGCATCTTTGATGAAGAGCTGCAGGCGGCCTTAACGCTTTCCGCGTTTGCCAGTCGCTGTGCCACAGGCAGCTACATTCCTGAAGCTCAGAAATGCGATACTGCGCTCAAAGCATTGCAGGAGGGCAAGGCCGGGCGTTCTGAGCGTGTGGAGCAACCGCCGGTGAGTTCTCTTCCCGCCAGGGTACCGCCAACGCCGTTGGGTTCTCCTCCCGGCAAAACAACGCCGGTAAGTTCTCCCGACAGGACGCAGCAAAACGGGAATGCTGGAACGGCCAATGACGGGAGGCAGAGAACAATTGCCGACTGGCAAGAGGAGCCGCGCCGCAGGTTGGAGGCCATTTTCGGCGCGGACATACTGCCGGGGCTGCTGGAAAACATGCGTAGCTTCCGCCTCGACCTCATGCGTCCCATCCTGCGACGTAGCCGTCCCCAGATACTCTCCACCCTCAGCGAGATGCTGGCCGCTCTGCCTTTCCTCGACGAACTGCTTCCGCCGCGCAGCGCGTTTTATGTGCGCGGAAACGTGCAGGGTGAGTCCTTTGCTGATCTCAAAAAACGCCTGCTTGGTACCGGCGAAGAGAGTAAAAGAAGGTCGCTGGCTCAGCTTGAGCAGATGGAGGGAGACGCGCTGGAGCGCGATGTTGCTCTCGCCCGTGAATGGGTGCTTTTTGCCAGAGCCGTCGTTCTTGGCCTGGATAAAGCTTTGCCTGAGTGGAGAGAGCGTTACCGTGTCGGCACAGCCTCGGCTGAAGAGATCTGGAATCTGGCCATAATCGCAGTGCGCAGCGGCGATAAGGTACTGGCGCTGGAAATGCTCAGGCCCGGTGTGGCCGCGCGGGCGACTTCGGTGGCTCATCTCTGTCTGGCCCTCAAGTGTAGCCTCGATATTCTGCTACAGGTGGAACAGTATCCGCGTGCGGCAGGCATGGCAACAACATTTTTGCTCGATTCCCTGCCGTTGCTGCCCGCACCGGAGTCATACCTGCTCTGGCTCTCGCTCGCCGCAGAGGCGCACGATGCTCCTGATTCCAACCGGCAGTCGGATATGATCGGGCATTTCCTTGCCCTCCTGGAACGTCCATTACAGCTCTTGCTGACCGAGCGCAGTGTTGCAGAGGTCAGTATAGAGGCGTTTGAGGACGAGTATCGCGAACTGCTTGCCACCATCAGGCAGTTGGAGGGTCGCTACAGGCTGGAGCTGTACAATGGTAACATTACCATTCAGAGCAAGCTGGTACGCAGTTTCCTGCATCCTGCGCAGCCGAGGCGTAGCCGTGTCGGGCTATTCGTCGACTACGAAAACCTGCGGCCCTGGCTGCCGATGGAGTTGCAGGAGCGGCCCGAAGAGGTCGGGGTCATCCTGACACAGCACGCCGCACAGTACGGAGAAGTCGTCTGCCGCTGGATATGTGCAGCCCCGCGCAATATCCCTGATTCTGCCGCGATGGTCAGGCAGTTTGAGGATGCAGGCTTCAGAGTGCAGTTCCCACGCGGACGCACCGGTCAGTTAAGCCCGACAGAAAACCTGACCGATTTCGTCCTCGTCGAATGTATCGTCCTTGAGGAGGCGCACAGTCAGCCAAACGTGTACGTGATTGTCAGTGGAGATGGGGATTACTTCGAAAGGATCAGTCGCCTGATCGAGAAGGGTAACTCTGTCCATATTGTTGCCTGTCGCAGTAATCTCTCGCAACGCTATGTCCGGCAGGCGGACAGGTATGCACAGGGGCAGTTCCCTGAAGGACACGGTGGCCTTTTCATCGATTACCTCGAAGAGATTCTCGCCTCACGCGCCAACAGCCAGTTATGAAGAAGATTGTGAAACCAATCAGGGTGTAATGAAACACCCTGATTGGTTTTTTTATATTATCCAGGCCGCTCGATAATCATCGCGTTTGCCATGCCGCCGCCCTCACAGATGGTTTGCAGGCCGTAGCGACCGCCGCTGCGCTCCAGTTCGTTGAGCAGGAAGGTTGTCAGGCGCGCGCCGGATGCGCCGAGGGGGTGGCCGATAGCGACCGCGCCGCCGTTGACGTTGACCTTGCTCATGTCCGCGCCGGTTTCTTTCTGCCACGCCAGCACCACGCTGGCAAACGCCTCGTTGATCTCGATGCGATCCATCTGATCCAGCGTCAGGCCCGCTCGCTTCAGGACTTTGTAGGTAGCGGGAATGGGGGCGGTGAGCATCATAATGGGGTTATCTCCTGCCAGGGCAAAGGAGACGAAACGCGCTCGCGGCCTCAATCCCAGTTGTTCGGCGGTGCCGCGCTCCATAATCAGCACAGCTGCCGCGCCGTCGCTAATCTGCGAGGAGTTACCGGCGGTAATCAGGCCGTCGGGCTTGAAGGCCGGTTTGAGCGAGGCCAGCTTCTCCAGGCTGGTATCTGTACGGATACCCTCGTCCTGTGTGAACAGCGAGGTTGTCCCGTCCTCGTTTTTTACCTCGATGGGCAGAATCTGGCTGCTGAAGCGCCCTTCGGCGGTGGCCTGTGCGGCGCGGCGATGGCTTTCCAGGCTGAACGCATCCAGTTGCTCGCGGCTCAACTCCCACTTCTGCGCCACCAGATCGGCGCTGATGCCCTGGTGAACCAGTCCGTGATGGTAGCGTTCGACCATCAGTGGACCAAACGGCGCGCCCGGCCCCTGCGAGGTCGACCCCATCGGCACGCGCGTCATCGACTCGACGCCGCCCGCGATCACGATGTCATATGCGCCGCTGATCACACCCTGTGCCGCGAAGTGGATCGCCTGCTGGCTCGATCCGCACTGGCGGTCAACCGTCGTTCCCGGCACCGTCTCAGGAAAGCCGGCTGCCAGCGCCGCGTTGCGCCCGACATTCAGCCCCTGCTCGCCAACCTGGCTAACACAACCTACAATGACATCATCAATTGTCCCGGCGTCAATGCCGGTGCGCTGCACCAGCGCAGCGAGGACCTGCGCCATTAAATCGACCGGGTGCCAGTCTTTCAAACGCCCGTTCCTGCGCCCCACCGGGGTGCGCACAGCGTCAACGATTACCGCTTCCCTCATTTTTCCTCCTGCGAAACACCGACTGCTTCCTGACTACACGCAATTGCTTATCCTATAGTAAGCCACATTCCTCAGCAAATTGCCAGTGCCGCCATTCAAAAAATGAGGAGGTAGAGCTGCAAGGCCACCCGCAAGAGGATGAACCCAGAAGCGTTACCTGAAGCCTGTGCGAGCGCGACGCAGGCCCCCGACGCGGCGGCGGGCAGGCC